>JAQSDS010000034.1 GCA_029946045.1 Rhodoferax sp. | reverse complement strand
ACACAATCCGCCAAGCAAAACGTTCATCGAGTTCGGCTGTCAGGTCACCGCGGACACGGGCGCTTTTCAGCAAGGGCTGCCAGACGCCCTGCACATAGTCGGAGAGCACCGGGTCGTCAACAAAATCGGGGTCACGGTAAAGCTCACGCACGATGCGGTCACCCAGCCGGCGTTCAGCGCCGGCGCTCATGTCGCTGCCATCGCCGAGCAGCGGCAGCGCGTTGGCCACAGCGCTCTGCGCTTGCAGGGGAACCGGTAAAACCAGGGAAAAAGCTATAAAAATGAGAGTAACGTATTCTTTTACAGGATGGATTAGCCGAGTTTTTTGTTTAATTTTATGGAGCAACATGAGCAATAAATTTTGTACACCTACAAAAGAATTAATCGGACGATCACCGTATGATGCCAGTTATGTGTAAAGGTTCGATCAAATCGTCCCGTTTGCTTTAGTCCATCCCATTTCCATTTTTGTCATGAGCACGCTCACCCATTTTGACGACCAGGGCCAGGCCCACATGGTTGATGTGGCGGCCAAAGCGGCCAGCCACAGAACAGGCATTGCTGGCGGGCGCATTGACATGCTGCCTGCCACCTTGGCCATCATCGAAGCCGGCACCGCCAAAAAAGGGGACGTGCTGGGCATCGCCCGCATCGCTGGCATCATGGCTGCAAAAAAAACCAGCGACCTGATCCCGCTGTGCCACCCGCTGGCATTGACCCGGGTCGCCATTGAATTCAAGGTGCTGCATGGCAGCCAGTCCCAGACCTGCAGCGTCCTTTGCAAAGCCACGGTTGAAACAGTGGGTCCGACGGGTGTCGAAATGGAAGCCCTGACCGCCGTCTCGGTCGCCCTGCTCACCATTTATGACATGTGCAAGGCGGTGGACCGTGGCATGGTCATGTCAGATATTAAACTGCTGGAAAAACATGGTGGTAAATCTGGCAGTTTCATCAACCCATCCACACCCGCACATGGCAACACTTGAACTCAAACTTTGGCCCGCGCGTCTGAGCACTTTTTTATTGGCCGCCTTGGCCGCCGCCAGCCTGGTCTACTGGGGTTTGCGCTGGTCTGAGCCCGTCAGCACGCCACGCGCCAGCAGCGACTGGTCCAACCCGCGCGCCATTGACACGGGTCGGGTCGCCCAGTTGCTGGGGGCCACTGCCACGCCGGCCAACAGCGATGACTCACCGGTAATTACTGCCATCCAATACAAACTGCTGGGCGTCATCGCCCAAGAACGCAACGGTGGGTTTGGCAGCGCCCTGATTGCCATGGGTGACGAAAAGGCCAAACCATTTAAGGTAGGGGACCACTTGTCGGATGAGCTGGTGCTGCAATCCGTATCAGCACGCGGGGCCATACTGGCCACCAGTATGCGGGCGCCTCAATCCATCAAGCTCGACCTGCCCCCGCTTGCCACCATCAAACCCTAGCACCATGGCCTCAGCTCCCATTTATCAATTTCAGGTTCAAGTGAAACCGCGTTTCCTGGCGGATCAGTCTGCACCCGGACAAGGTCAATACTTTTTTGCCTACACCATCACCATCCGCAACACCGGCAACATTGCGGCCCAGTTGATTGCCCGCACCTGGAATGTCAACGACGCCCAAGGTCACCACGAAAAGGTCAAAGGCTTGGGGGTGGTCGGGCACCAGCCGCTGTTGCAACCCGGTGAATCGTTTGAGTACACCAGCGGCACGC
This sequence comes from Rhodoferax sp., assembly GCA_029946045.1. Classification (GTDB taxonomy): domain Bacteria; phylum Pseudomonadota; class Gammaproteobacteria; order Burkholderiales; family Burkholderiaceae_C; genus Rhodoferax. The sequence goes on along the minus strand of JAQSDS010000034.1, from coordinate 6,316 downwards.
GCCTGCGCACACCCACTGGCACCATGCACGGCAGCTTTTTTTGTGTTGCCGAAGATGGTGAAAAGTTTGATGTGGACGTGCCCATGTTTGTGCTTGATGCCCTAAGCGAAAGCGGTGGCACGCGTACCCTGCATTAAGCACATGACGGCCAGGCCTGATCTTACCGAGCTGCTGGATGCACTCGACCCGCAAGCCGGTCTGGCACACCGCCACCTCTGGTTGATTCAACTGCTGGGCTGGGTGCGCGGCAGACATGCGTCGGTACCGCACGCGGTGGCCCGCGTGAATTTGCTGCTCGACACCCTGCAACAACGCCCCGAGACCCGCGCCAGACTGCAGGCCTGGTGGCTGAAGCTGCTGGGCACGGTGGACGCCACCTCCTTGCTGGCAGACTACGGTTTTTCTTCCCGCAGCGCCTTTATCAGTGAACTGGTCGAACGCCTGCGTCTCAAGTGGCTGCTTGGCACGCCTGAGACGGCCGACGCATCGAGCCTGTTTTCACTGGTGCTGTGCCAGCCATTCGATGCGCAATGGCTTCATGCGCTGGACGATGCCACATTGGCCCGACTGGCAGATTTACTGCAAGCAGACTGTGCGCAAGTGACTGGCGGCATCTGCGCCTGGGTGCCACAAACCGGGCCAAACCGCGTCACGCCATGGCAAGCGACGCTGCTGGAAGCCCTGACCTTTTGTACCGGACAAATCCGTGCCACCGGTTTTTCACCCGAACTGCGCCTGCGCATGAGCACACCTGCGCTTGAAACGGCTCCTTTCCATGCGCTCGACAGCGATGTGATCGCGCTACAAGCCGCTTTCCTGATCGACCCAGACCATCCCTCGGCCGCCAGACAGGCTGCCTTGCAGCAGCTTCTGAAACGCCTGGAGGCTTGCCGCCAGGCGGCGGCCTCGGTCTACACCCACCTTGACAGCAACGGCATCTCCGTCAACCTGGTGTTTCAATTGCGCCAGTTGCGCAGCCGGGTGCTGCGCGTACGCACTCTGCTCGATTGCCTGATGTCGGAACACCCCCATCGTCACACAATCCAGTTGTTCGCCCATCTGGTGTTGGTCGGGCAGGAGCGGCGCAGCGTGCGTGCGCTGATTGCCGCCAATTCGTCCATGCTGGCCGCCAAGGTGGCCGAACGCAGCTCCGAGACCGGTGAGCACTACATTACCCGCACCAGGGCCGAATACATGCAGATGCTGCGTGATGCAGCAGGCGGCGGTGCTGTCATGTCGATCACCACGCTGATGAAGTTTGTGGTGTTATCCATGAGCCTGTCAGCCTTTTGGAGCGGCTTTTACGCTGGTCTCAACTACGCGCTGAGCTTTGTCCTGATCCAGTTAATGCACTGGACCGTGGCCACCAAACAGCCCGCCATGACTGCCCCAGCCATGGCCGCCAAGCTCAAGGAATTGGGGGCACCCGGTGCCGTAGAGAGTTTTGTTGATGAAGTGGCGCATCTGGTGCGCTCGCAGGTGGCCGCCATCTTTGGCAATCTGGCGCTGGTGGCGCCGGCGGTGCTGCTGATCAGCACCGGCCTGTGGCTGGCCTTTGGCGCACCCATGATCGATGCCGCTGTTGCCCAGCACGTGCTCCACGATCTGACCCTGCTGGGACCTACCGCATTGTTTGCCGCCCTGACGGGCGTGCTTTTGTTTGCCTCGAGCATCATTGCCGGCTGGACCGAGAACTGGTTTGTGCTGCACCGGCTGGATTCCGCCATTCGCTACAACCCAAAAGCGACCTCCTTGCTAGGCCACGCCCGCGCCGAGCGCTGGGCCGTGTTCATGCGTCACAACATTTCGGGACTGGCTGCCAATGTGTCACTTGGCTTGATGCTCGGTCTGGTGCCCGCTTTTGCAGCGTTTTTTGGCCTTGGTCTGGAAGTGCGCCACGTCACGCTGTCCACCGGACAACTGGCAGCTGCTGCAGCCAGTCTGGGGACGGACATCCTGCGTCAAGGCCCGTTTTGGTGGTGTGTGGCCGGCATTGCCGTCAGCGGTGCACTCAACGTGGGCGTGAGCTTTTATTTTGCCTTCCTGCTGGCCCTGCGGGCGCATAACGTCAGTGGGGTTGACCGCCACCGTATCTACCTGGCCATTCGCCACCGGATTCGCACCCGCCTGGGCAGCTTTTTCTGGCCCGCCAAGGCACCCGAGTAGACGAAAGACGTGGCACATGGGTGAGTTCGATGTGATCGCGCGCTATTTCAAGCGTCCGGCGCGCCGCGCGGCACTGGGCATTGGCGACGACTGCGCGCTGCTGCAACCCGCACCCGGCACACAGTTGGCTATTTCCTGCGACATGCTGGTCCAGGGACGCCATTTTTTCGCCGATGTCAATCCGCACAGCCTGGGCCATAAGGCGCTGGCCGTCAACTTGAGCGACCTGGCCGCCTGTGGTGCCAAACCGCTCGCGTTCACGCTGGCATTGGCGCTGCCCGACGCCAACGCGTCCTGGCTGGCGGCATTTGCCCAAGGTCTGTTTGAACTCGCCGACGCCCACGACTGCGAACTCATTGGCGGCGACACCACCGCCGGCCCGCTCAATATCTGCATCACCGTGTACGGCGAGGTGCCGCTGGTCAACGGCCGCTCCCTCGCCCTGCTGCGCAGCGGTGCCAGGGCTGGTGACGACCTGTATGTCAGCGGCACGCTGGGCGATGCCCGGCTGGCGCTGAACGCACTGCAAGGCAAACTGAGCGTGTCTGCTTCCGTTCTGAGGGCTGCGCGCGAGCGCCTGGAGCGACCCACGCCGCGCGTGGCGCTGGGCCTGGCGCTGCGCGACATCGCCAGCGCAGCGATTGACCTCAGCGATGGCCTGATAGGCGACCTGAGTCATATTCTGAAAAGCTCACAGGTGGGCGCCAGCCTGCAAGTGGACCGGCTGCTGCCATGCATAGGCTGTTACCCGGGTTCAGCCTACGCCAAAGCCGAAGACCAGGTCGATTTGACGCTGGAACAATGGCGCACGCTGGCGCTGGCCGGCGGTGACGACTACGAACTGCTGTTCACCGCCCCACCGGGTCGACGTGCTGCCGTGGCGCTTGCGGCGCAAAGCAGTCAAACCCCGGTGCATCACATCGGCCAGATCAGCGCCAACCCCGGCCTGCGGCTGCTGGACGCGCAGGGCCTGCTGCTACCCAACCCATACGCCTCGTTCGACCACTTTGCCTGAAGCGGGTTCAGGCATTGCCTCGATAATGCCACCATGCCAGATCCTGAGTCCGTCCCTGCCCCGCTGCCCGCTGTTGACACGCGTCAGCCGGGACCGCTGATTCCCACTGGCCGCTTCATGATGGCGCACCCGGCCCATGTCATGGCGCTGGGCTTTGGCTCCGGGCTGAGCCCCATCGCACCGGGCACCGTGGGAACGATCTGGGCCTGGGCGCTGTTTGTGTTGTTACAGAACCGCTTGACAGAGTCGCAATGGGGCTGGCTCATTGCCCTCAGCATTCCAGCGGGCTGGTGGGTCTGCACGATCACTGCCAGACACCTGCGCACGCTCGACCCCAGCTGCATCGTCTGGGACGAAATAGCCGCCTTTTGGCTCGTATTGTGGCTGGTGAGCCCGACCGGTTTCTGGGGCCAACTGAGCGCCTTTGTACTGTTCCGCTTTTTCGATGCCGTCAAGCCAGGCCCGGTGGCCTGGGCCGACCAGCTGTACCACCATGTAGACCCCCACACCGATCCGACCGCCTGGCGCAAGGCGGGCTGGGGCATCATGCTCGACGACCTGGTGGCGGCGTTTTGTACCCTGCTTGTGATTGCATTTTGGCGAGCCTGGTAGGCCTCTTGCCGGCCGGGCTGCTATGCTTTACCCCTTTCATCAAGACCATTACATCCCATGAAACACTTCATCGTCTCCAGTCTGATTGCCGCTGCTTCGCTTTCCACCTGGGCTGCAGACCCTTTGCCTGCCAAAGCGCCAGCCAACAATGTGATCAGTGGCGAAGTCATGGAGGTCAAGGACGTTGACAGCTACACCTACCTGCGACTGAAAACCAAGGACGGCGAAACCTGGGCTGCCGTCAACACCGCAGCCGTCAAAAAAGGCGCTATGGTCACCATTGAAAACGCCATGGTGATGAACAATTTCGAAAGCAAGACGCTGAAGAAAACCTTCCCGACCATCATTTTTGGCAGCCTCGGTGGCACCGGCACAGGCGCCGCCCCCAGCATGTTTGGCTCGAAAATGGCGGTGACCAATTTGGCAGACAGCGCTCCGGTCAAGGTCGCCAAGGCCAGTGGTGCCAACGCCTACGCGGTGGCCGATGTGGTGAGCAAATCAGTCCAGCTCAAGGACAAGCCGGTCAAGGTCAATGGTCAGGTGGTCAAGTACAACGCCGGCATCATGGGGAAAAACTGGGTTCATCTGCGTGACGGTTCAGGCACTGTCGCCAAAAACGACAACGACATTCTGGTGACCACCGCAGCATCGGCCAAAGTGGGCGACCTGGTGACGGTAGCGGGCGTCGTGCGCAACGACAAGGATTTCGGCGCCGGCTACAGCTACAAAGTTCTCATTGAAGACGCCACGCTGACCCCCCTCAAGAAATAGGCTCCCCGTGCTGGAAAGTTGCGCCCTGCTGGCCCGTCTGCTATTGCATCAGGGCTGGTGTTTGACAACTGCCGAGAGTTGCACTGGCGGCCTGATCGCCGCCAGTTGCACGGACCTGGCGGGTTCAAGCAACTGGTTTGAGCGTGGCTTTATCACCTATTCCAACGCCGCCAAATCCGAGCTGCTGGGTGTCGATGCCGCTTTGATCGACCGCCAAGGAGCCGTCAGCGAAGCGGTTGTGCGCGCCATGGCTATGGGTGCACTGGCCCACTCGCACGCTCAGGCGGCCATTGCCGTGACCGGTGTCGCTGGCCCCTCGGGCGGCAGCGCAGAAAAGCCGGTGGGCACGGTGTGGCTGGCCTGGGCGACCCCCATGGGGGTGACCAGCGAAGTAAAGCACTTTGACGGCGACCGCGCTGCGGTGCGACAAGCCACGGTGCGGCACGCTCTGACCCGGCTGACTGAACTTCTCCAGAGCCAAAATCCACCGCAAGCAAGCGCTTAACTGAACTGCACCCGAAATTGATAGCTTGAGCATGGATTTTTTCAATGGCTTTGCCACCGGGCTGGCACTGATCGTGGCCATTGGCTCACAAAACGCCTACGTACTGCGCCAGGGCATCTTGCTCCAGCATGTGTTGCCCCTGGTGATTTTTTGCGCACTGTCAGACGCTGTGCTGATTCTGGCCGGTATTGGCGGCGCCGGCTTGCTGGTTCGCGACAACATCACCCTGATGACCCTCACGCGTTACGGCGGCGCCCTGTTTTTGGCAGCTTATGGTGTGCTGGCCGCGCGGCGCGCCTGGCAGGCAACCGGGATGCCAGCCGACCACAGCGGAGCCGTCAGCTTGTCCACGGCACTGGTCGCCTGTTTTGCCTTTACTTTTTTGAATCCGCATGTGTACCTGGATACCGTGGTACTGCTCGGTGCCCTTGCCAACCAGCGACCCGACCCTGGCCGCTGGATCTATGGCTTTGGCGCCGCCAGCGCCAGCCTGTGCTGGTTTGCCGCGCTGGGTTTTGGCGCCCGCTTTTTGGCTCCGCTGTTTGCCACCGTGATGGCCTGGCGCGTGCTGGACGGGCTGATAGCACTGACCATGTGGACGCTGGCGGCGATGCTGTTGCTCAGTTAACGTTAAAGTCACCCTCCATGCACTCAAACGAAACCACCCTGACCCGCTTCTACACCGCCTTTGCTGAGCTGGACGCCGACACCATGGCTGCCTGTTATGCAGAAGATGCCACTTTTGATGACCCGGCGTTCTCGCTGCACGGGCAGCGCGAAATAAGTGGCATGTGGCACATGCTGTGCGCGGCCACTGTGGCCAAAAACCGCGCAGACTGGCGTCTTGAATTCAGCGACGTGCGCGCAGACGACCACAGCGGCCACGTGCATTGGGAAGCGCATTACCGATTTAGCGTGTCAAACCGGCTGGTACACAACCTCATCGAGGCCGATTTCACGTTCAACCCGCAAGGCCTGATTGCCAGCCACACCGACCAGTTTGACTTCTGGCGCTGGTCGCGACAGGCTTTGGGGTATGGCGGCTGGGTGCTGGGCTGGGCGCCGTTTTTCCAGAAACAGGTGCGTGTGCAAACCCGCACCGCGCTGACCAATTACCTGGCCAAGCACCCTTGACTTGGCGACGCGCTCACGCGCCGCAGCACTTTTTGTATTTTTTGCCGCTGCCGCAGGAACAGGGGTCGTTGCGGCCTGGCTTGGCCTCGGCGTGCACAGTTTCCACGCGCGGG
>JAQSDS010000033.1 GCA_029946045.1 Rhodoferax sp. | reverse complement strand
GTGCAGTGGTCGGCCACGTCTTCAAATTCTTGCCAGTGCTTGATGCTGACGCCGCGGCGCGTTTGCTCTTCGTACAAAAAGGCTTCCACCAGCAGGGAGGTGGCCAGAATCTTGTTGCGCGGGCTGTACAACAAATTAGCGCGCGGCACATGGGTGGCGCACACTGGTTTGCATTTGCCACAGCGCAAGCAGTCTTTCACGCTGTCGGCAATGGCGCCAATGTCGGACTGCTGCATGATCAATGACTCATGCCCCATCAGGCCAAAGCTGGGGGTGTAGGCGTTGGTCAGGTCGGCGTACAAGCTGTCTGTGGTTGACCCTGGGCGCAACAGTTTGCCCTTGTTGAAGCGTCCCTCAGGATCCACTCTGGCCTTGTAGTCGGTGAACGGCTGCAGTTCGGCGTCACTCAAAAACTCCAGCTTGGTAATGCCAATGCCGTGCTCGCCCGAGATCACGCCGTCCAGGCGACGCGCCAGCGCCATGATGCGTTTGACCGCGCCGTGGGCTGCTTGCAGCATGTCGTAGTCGTCACTGTTGACCGGGATATTGGTGTGCACATTGCCGTCACCGGCATGCATGTGCAAGGCCACCCAAACACGACCTTTCAGCACGCGCTGGTGGATGGCGTTGCATTCTTTCAGGATCGCCTCAAAAGCCACGCCACTGAAAATTTGCTGCAGCGGCTGGCGGATTTGCGTCTTCCAGCTGGCGCGCAGGGAATGGTCTTGCAATTGAGGAAACAAAGGCTCGACATCGCGCAGCCAGCCTGACCAAAGTGATTTCACCTCGTCGATCAGCACCAGCGCCTGGGCCACACGGTCTTCCAGCAATTCGGCCACAGAAATTTCGCCGGCATCATCTTGTCGACCCACAGGCAGATGGTCCTGCCTGAAAAAGTCCTGCAGGGCATCGCACAGCGCCAGTTTGTTGCGCAAACTGAGTTCGATGTTGATGCGCTCAATGCCGTCGGTGTACTCGGCCATGCGCGGCAGCGGGATCACCACGTCTTCGTTGATCTTGAACGCGTTGGTATGGCGGCTGATGGCCGCCGTGCGCTTGCGATCCAGCCAGAATTTCTTGCGCGCCTCGGGGCTGATGGCAATAAAGCCCTCGCCGCTGCGCGAATTGGCAATGCGAACCACCTCACTGGTGACCCGCGCCACCTCGTCGGCGTCATTGCCGGAAATATCACCAAACAACACCATCTTGGGCACACCGCCACCGCTCAAGGCAGCTCCGCGCTTGCTCTTGGTGGTATAGCCCACGGCTTTCAGGTAACGGTCGTCCAGATGTTCCAGCCCGGCCAGCAACACGCCACTGCGTTTTTGCTCGGCAAACATGAAGTCCTTGATCTCGACAATGCTGGGAACGGCGTCCTTGGCATTGCCGAAAAACTCCAGGCACACGGTGCGCGTGTGTTTGGGCATGCGGTGCACCACCCAGCGCGCGCTGGTGATGAGGCCGTCACAGCCCTCTTTCTGGATACCCGGCAGGCCGCTCAGAAACTTGTCGGTCACGTCCTTGCCCAAGCCCTCTTTACGAAAGGACTTGCCGGCAATGTCCAGCCGCTCTGAGCGCAGCGGCGTCTTACCGTCGGCCTTGAAATACTGCAGCTCAAAGCTGGCCACATCCACATCGTGGATCTTGCCCATGTTGTGGTTGATGCGGGTCACCTCCAGCCACTCGGCCTGCGGCGTCACCATGCGCCAGCTGGCCAGGTTGTCCAGCGAGGTGCCCCACAGCACGGCCTTTTTGCCACCAGCGTTCATGGCAATGTTGCCGCCAATACACGATGCATCGGCCGAGGTTGGGTCCACCGCAAAGACAAAACCGGCGCGTTCGGCTGCGTGAGCGACGCGACTGGTGACCACGCCGGCTTCGGTCCAGACCGTGCCGACTTCGTGGTCCAAGCCCGGCAGCGTGCGCATTTCGACCTCGGTCATGGCCTCGAGCTTCTCGGTATTGATGACCACACTCTTCCAGGTCAACGGAATGGCACCGCCGGTGTAACCCGTACCGCCGCCTCGCGGGATGATGGTCAAACCCAGCTCAATACAGCCTTTGACCAGATGGGCCATTTCGGCTTCGGAATCTGGCGTCAGAACCACAAACGGGTATTCCACCCGCCAGTCGGTGGCATCGGTCACATGGCTGACGCGGCTCAGACCGTCAAACTTGATGTTGTCCTTCCCAGTCAGTCTGGCCAGCACTTTTTGGACCTGGCGGCGCAAGCTGGCCGTTTCGACAAAATGGGCATCAAACGCTTGTACCGCCTGACGCGCCACGTCAAGCAGCTGACCCACCAGCGCATCGCGCTCGGGGTCGTCAGCAGGTTTTCGGCGCTTTTCTATTTCACCCAGCCGATGTTGCAAGGCTTGCACCAACAACACCCGTCGCTTCGGGTTGTCGAGCAGGTCGTCCTGCAAATAGGGGTTGCGCTGCACCACCCAGATGTCGCCCAGCACCTCGTACAACATGCGGGCCGAGCGGCCCGTGCGCCGTTCATCGCGCAACTTGTTGAGCCAGCCCCAAGCCGGTGCACCGAGCAGGCGAATCACGATCTCGCGGTCAGAAAACGAGGTGTAGTTGTAAGGAATTTCGCGGATGCGCTCGGGCTCATGCGGCGCAATCGCGCCAGCAGGCATCAAAGACTTAAGCTGTGTGGGGGCGTTCATCGAATTATGTGGTAGCAGCCATCACGGGCGTTTGCACCCTGTCGCAGGCGCGCTCAAACTGGGCAGGCGATGTTACCGCAGCGCTGCATTGCCCTACTCAGGTGATGGTGAGCAAGATGGCAAGCAAGACAATCCTGACCGCTCCGCACCAAGCCGCAGGAGCAGGCGTCAGCCATGCACCAAAAAGATGCGCGAATATCAGGGTCGTCCACCTGGTTCTGATCGACGCCACGCCACCCCTACCCGCAAAAGCCATAAGCTTCTGGAAAAACGAGCAAGGAGACCGGGTAGGCATTGTTTATGCTTCTCAGCATCAACCTCACTTAATTGATAACAACGTGGCGCACTCTCCAATTCAGGAATACCTTCAGGCTCTACACGCGCGTTTCAGTAGTTTAAAAGCGGGCAAGCTGGCCGACTACATTCCGGAACTCACGCTGGCAGACCCCGAGTGGTTTGGTATTTGCATTGCCACCCCGGACGGCTATGTCTATGAGGTGGGCGACTGCAACCAGCCTTTCACGATTCAATCGGTCTCCAAGCCCCTGACCTACGGACTGGCACTTGAGCAGCATGGCGAAGCCGCAGTGCTGGAAAAAATCGGCGTTGAACCTTCTGGCGACGCCTTCAATGCCATCAGCCTGCACCCGCAGAGCGGTACGCCGCTCAATCCACTCATCAATGCCGGCGCCATCGCCTCCTGCGGCCTGATTTCTGGTGACAGCATGGAAGAAAAGGTGGAGGCCATTCTGGAGACGTTCTCACGCTACGCTGGCCGCCCACTGGACATCGACCACAAGGTCTATCAGTCCGAAAGTGACACGGGGCACCGCAATCGCGCGATCGGCTGGATGCTTCGGAATTTTTCAGTCATTGAAAGTGATCCCAAGGCGACCCTGGAAGCCTATTTTCAGCAGTGTTCGATCCGCGTCACCTGCCGTGACCTGGCGATCATGGGTGCCACATTGGCCAATGGCGGCGTCAACCCGATCACGGGCCAGCGCGCCATTCCCGAAAAATACGTTGCCCATGTGCTTTCAGTGATGGCGACCTGCGGCATGTACGACGCCTCAGGCGAGTGGCTGTACCGCACGGGTTTACCTGCCAAAAGCGGCGTCGGGGGCGGCATCATGGCAGTTCAGCCGGGTCGCCTGGGCATTGCCGTCTTTTCGCCCCGACTGGATCCGCAAGGTAACAGCGTTCGCGGACTCGCCGTCTGCCATGCCCTGACGGCAGAACTGGGTCTGCACATGTTCGATGCGTCGCAGCGGGCGGTTCCTGCCATCCGCCGGGCCACCACGCGGCGAGCGGTCAAATCCAACCAGCGACGCACGCAACAGGCCAATGATTACCTGCTGAGTGTCGGCAAAAAACTGCGTGTTTACCACCTGCATGGCGCCCTGACCTTTGCCTCGATCGAGCCCATGGTTCGAGCCATGACGCAGGAATCAGCGAGCACCGAGGTTTTCATCGTCAACCTCAAGCTGGTACAAGGCATTGACCGTGCTGCGGCGAATTTTCTGACCGGTATCCGCAAGGAGCTGACAGCGCTAGGCAAGCTTTTTATTTTTACCGAGGCGGGGGCCTGCTGGCAGAAACTGATTGACACCGGTGTTGACCGCGAGGCTTTTTTTGCTGATGATGACTTTGCGCTCGAATATGGAGAAAATCGGATTCTTGCGGACCGCTTTCCTGCTCCGAACCTGGGCGGGCAAACCCCCTTGGCCCAATGTGAGCTTTTCCTTGGGCTCAGTGAACAGCAACTGGTGACGGTAGACCAACTCTTGGTAGCCCGAACATATAACAAAGGGCAAAACATCATCACCGCAGGCCAGGCCTCCAATGAGCTGTTTGTTTTGACGGCGGGCGCGGCCATGGTCAGTATCTCGACCCAGGATGGCGTTGCACGGCTGGACGCCTTCTCCTCTGGCGCGACCTTTGGCGAGGTTGCCTTCCTCGACCGTTCGCCGCGTTCGGCCAACGTCACGGCGCTGGGCTCAGTGACTTGCCGGGTGCTGACCCGGGAGGCCTTTGACGGACTCGACACCCAGGCGCCCGCTATCAAGATCCGCTTGCTGAGCAACCTGGCAGGCAGGCTGACCGCCATATTGCGCCAGAACGGCCGCGAACTCGCCGCCCTTAAATAGCCCATATTCATGTTCAAATACTTTATCCCTCCGGTCAGCACACAGGCTGTCGGGTTTGAACATAGGAGTTGCTCAACGTGCCGATCGAAGCGATCCATCGCATTACTTACTGGTTTGACCATGCCTTTCGGGGCTTGTCGGTCGATGTGCCGCCTGCCGAAGTGCGGGACCTGGCCAGGCTGGTGTGCCAATGCTTGGACGGAAACACACGGACTTACCACACCAGCTTTCATGTTCTCAGCTTGTGCGATGGCATGCAACCGATCCAGGTCCTGGCTGCACTGTTTCATGACGTGGTGTTCGTCCAGCTTGATGGCGGCTTCCCCATATGGGTGTCGGACTTGCTGAAAGGGGTGACACGCGCTGAATCGGAGTCTTTGCGCTTGCAGGAAGTCGCCCCAGATGACCATGATCTCGCCCTCTGCGCTGACATTTTTGGTTTTCGGCCCAATGACGTCTTGGCACCCAACGCAGGCATGAATGAATTTTTAAGCTCCGTGGTGGCCGTGCGACTGCTACGCCGCCATTTGAGCAGCGCCCAACTCATTGCGGTGGCGGCATGTATTGAATTGACCATCCCTTTTCGGGCACCCGACGCGCAAGGCAACACGCCAGCCCAGGCCTTAGCCCAGCGTGTCCAGGCGCGCTGTGCAAGCCTGTTTGATGCTGAACCTCAGAGAGCTGCCTTCATCAAGACCACGCTGACCGAGGCCGTGATCTTCGCCAATCGCGATGTGATGGGCTTCATCGATGCTTCCCCCGAGCACTGCTTGTCAAACTCCATGTTACTGGTCGAAGAATCGATGATGCCGCAAGCCGCCTCGAGCGCAAGTTCTCTGCTGAGCTATCGCAGGGCACTGCTGGGCATGGACACTTTTTTAAGTCAACTGAAGCCGGCCTATGTCGGTCAAAGTTTTGCGGGCTGCCCAAATGCCCGTACTGTCGTGCAAATGCAAACGACAACCCAAAAAAACATTACGTTTGTGCGCGACTACCTTGCCGCCGTCCTGAGCTCTGTGGCCATCATCGAAGCGCTTTCCCGGATCACAGGCAGCGATTACCCCAGAACCCTGTTGCTCAGTGACATGCGCTGCGCTGAAGCTGATTTTTTTCCAGTCCCCAAAGCGGGATTGATCGACAGTGACGCGTTGCTCCAGTTGCTCAAAAGCGGGCTTGTGCCGGACGAAAATCCTGGATTAAACGCCTTGCCGCTGACCGCTTGCGTCTATCGGTTTATGGGTCCGAAAGCCACCCGCCAAACCTATGAACAAGCGAAGCAACTATTTGACGGTACTTTGTCTGCCCAGGCATTTTTGCAACAGCTGAACCGCGACATGGTCGGTGCAATCATCCGCCTAGCCGCAGAACTGGACGCACCCCAAAAAGAGGCAATTTTGGCACTGGAGCACAGCCTGTATGCCAACCATCATTCCATTTAAAACAATGGATATCGACTGGCAGACCAGACCATGGGGAATTTAGTTAAATTAGTTTTCAGATATTTTTGTAAAAATGTCTGAAAATTGATATAAAGACACCTTTAGAGGAATAGCTGAAATGAAAAACACAATTCGAACATTTCTGACCGCAGGCGTGTTGTTCACACTCACATGGACTGCCATGTTGTCGCAAGCGCAAACCCAAGCGGTCGGCACAGTCAAGACCGTGACCGGAGAAGCCTGGGTTATTACGGCGGGGCAACGTGTCAAGGCCCAGCCAGGTACCAGCGTGCAACTGGGGAGCCAGCTCAAGACCGCCAAAGCAGCCAGCATGGGAGTGACCTTCAAGGACAACACCTTGATGTCTTTTGGACCCGACACCGAATTGACGGTGGATGAATACCTGTATGCACCGACACAGGGCCAGCTCAAACTTGGCACCAGTCTGAACAAGGGCAGTCTGAATTATCTTTCCGGCATGATCGCCAAGCTCAAACCGGAAGCCGTCTCAGTGAAGACACCTACCGGCACCATTGGCACGCGTGGGACCCAGTTTCTGGTCAACCTGGAAGCGCCAGTGGTTGCCAACTGATTCAAGCCAGATACGCCATCATCTTCAGGGAACCTCATGAATTTAAATACAAAACTTTCAGGCCTCATGTTGGCCCTGATGACCAGCTGGGGTGCCCAGGCACAAGCCCTGCCTGAACCACTTGTCAAGGCAACGCGCCAAGCAGTGTTGACCAACCCGGAAGTCCAGGCGCGCTGGAATGGTTTCAAGGCCGCCAGCAACGCCCAGGACGTGGCACGTGCGGGCTTCTTGCCCCAGCTTGACCTGAAAGCCTCGACGGGCCGGGAAAGTCGAACAAGTCCGACGACAAATTACGGCAGGTACAACACCCGCTCGACCGAACTCACGCTGAACCAAATGCTGTTTGACGGCTTCTTGACGGTCAACGAGGTAAAGCGCTTGCACTATGCCAAGCTCACCAGCTATTACGAACTGGTCGAAATTTCTGAAAACACCGCCATGGAGGCCGTGCGCGCCTACGTGGACGTGACGCGATACCGTGAGCTCGTCGAAGCAGCCACACAAAATTTTGTTGAACACAAACAGGCCGCACAACTGGTTGAGGAACGCGCCACCGCAGGCGTGGGCCGTGGCGCCGATGTTGAGCAGGCCAATGGCCGCCTGGCGCTTGCAGAATCAACTTTACTGACCGAACTGACCAGCCTGCACGATGCCAGTGCACGCTACCTGCGAATCATCGGTGCAAAACCTCCCGCCAGCCTGCCGGCCCTGCCCGATCCGTTCGTGCTGGGCAAGTTGCCCGGCTCCACAGATGTCTTATTCCGAGATGGCATGTCCGGCAGTCCGACCCTGAAAGCAGCACTGGAGAACGCCCGCACCTACAAACAAGCTGTCGCCTCCAAACAAGCTGCATTCATGCCCCGCGTCGACTTTCGCGCCTACCAGAACCGCGATAAAAACCTGTCAGGTATTGCAGGCGATACCGAGGTCGATGGCATGAAGCTGTTGCTCAACGACAACTTGTACCGGGGTGGATCGGACAGCGCGAGAAAGCGCCAGGCCCAAGACCAGCAGGCGCAGGCGCGCGAACTGCAAGAAAAAGCCTGCCGTGATGTACGCCAGTCCCTGAGCATTGCCTACAGCGACATGCGGAGCCTGAGCGAGCAACAGCGCTACATGGACCTGCAGCGGCTGGCAACGGAAAAGTCGCTTCAGGCCTACCGCCAGCAGTATGA
>JAQSDS010000032.1 GCA_029946045.1 Rhodoferax sp. | reverse complement strand
CACGGGCCGGTTTTGCCAAGCATCGTGCGGGTATCAGTGCACTGGTAACCGCCCTGACACTGGGCGCACTGGCGGGCTGCGCCGACTTTTCCGGCATCACGCCCCAAGCGCAGTTGCGCGATGCTTCCTCGTTCGGGCTGGTTCAATCCGCCGCGAACACCGTCGCGCCGCTGGACACCCAGTGGTGGCGCGCCTTGGGTGACGACACACTGAACCAGTTGCAGGCGCTGGCGCTGCAGGCCAACCCCAGCCTCAAACTGGCCCAGGCCAGAATCACCGCCGCGCAAGCCGCAGCACAACTCACCCAATCAGCCAACGGGCCGCAACTCAGCGCGCAACTCAACGCGACCTGGCAGCGCTACACCGCCAACGGCGCCATTCCGCCACCCCTGGCCGGTGCTGTGGAAAACAGCGGCACGGCCCAACTGGCAGGTAGCTGGGAACTGGACTTTTTCGGCAAAAACCGCGCCGCCTTGCAAGCCGCGCTGGGCCAGGAGCGCGCCGCCCAAGCCGATGCCCAAGCGGCCTGTGTGTTGCTGACCAGTCAGGTAGCGCAAACCTACCTCGGCTGGGTGGGTCTGAACGAGCAACGCACGCTTGCCAGCCGCGTTTTGGCGCAACGCGAGGAAACCCTCACCTTGGTGCAAGACCGCTTTGGTGCCGGGCTGGACACCCCGCTGGCGCTGCGCCAGGCCCAGGGCGCGCTGCCCGAGGCACGACTGCAAATTGAATGGCTGGACGAACAAATCGCCTTGACACACAACGCACTGGCAGCCTTGGTTGGCGCCCCAAATCAGCCTCTAGGCCTTGTCTTTAAAAGTCAAGAAGCGATTCATGCCATCCCATTGGCGACAAGCATTCAAGTCAACCTGCTGGGCCAGCGCGCCGATGTGGCGGCGGCCCGCTGGCGTGCGCAAGCGGCGGATCAAGGGGTCGACGCTGCACGCGCCCAGTTTTACCCCAACATCAACCTGACTGCGTTCGCCGGTTTTTCCAGCATCGGGCTGGGTCAGTTGCTGCAGTCTGGCAGCCAGCAGTGGGGCGTGGGCCCCGCCATCAGCCTGCCGCTGTTTGACAGTGGTCGCTTGCGCGCCAACCTGGGTGGAAAAACTGCCGAGCGCGACGCGGCGGTGGAAAGCTACAACGCCACGGTGATCAACGCCATCCACGACGTTGCCGACCAACTGGCCTCGCGCCAGGCGATTGCGCGGCAACAGGCCGAGCAGGCACAAGCCACCCAGGCCGCGCAAGATACCTACGCTGCTGCGCAGCAGCGCTACCGCAGCGGTCTTTTCAACGCCCTGCAAGTGCTCAGCGCCGAGACCGCAGTGCTGGCGCAGCGCCGTCAGACGGTCGATCTGAGCACCCGCGCGTTGCAAAACCAGGTGGCCCTGGCGCGTGCGCTGGGCGGTGGTTTTACGGCAAGCACTGCGCCAGTTGCCAGTGCGGCGCCACAGCTTAAATAGCTTTTGCGTCCCTTCGAACAAGGACCAGCGGCTCATTTTTTTTACAAAACACGCCAGATACCGACAGGAACCTCATCATGACCGACAGCCCATCAACTTCCCCGCCATCCCCCGGTAGCCATGCCACAGCATCCGCTCGCAGAAACCCCATGCGCAAAAAGGGGCTCAGCATTCTGGCCACCGTCGTCGCCATCGTCGGTCTGGGCTGGGCCGCTTACGAGTATTTGGTGGCCAGCCATTTTGAAGATACCGACAACGCCTACGTGCAAGGCGATGTGATCCAGATCACCCCGCAGATTGGCGGCACGGTGCTGGGCATCCTGGCCAACGACACCGACTTCGTCAAAGCCGGGCAGGTGCTGGTGCAGTTGGACCCGGCTGACGCGAAGGTCGCCCTCGACCAGGCTCAGGCGGCGCTGGCGCAGGCGGTGCGCCAGGCGCGCACGCTCTACGCCAACAACGCCACACTGCAGGCGCAAATTGCGCTGCGCGAGGCCGACATCACCCGGGCGCGTGTCGAGGTAGCGCGTACCAGCGACGACCTGAAACGGCGTCAGTCGCTGAGCGGCAACGGTGCTGTGTCACAGGAAGAACTGAGCCATGCGCAACAACAATTTGACGCGGCACAAAGCACGCTGGCCGCCGCCCAGGCCGGTGTTTTGGCTGCAAAAGAACAGCTCGCCAGCAACCAGGCGCTGACCGAAGGCACGGTGGTGGCGCAGCAACCCAGCGTGTTGCTGGCCGGCGCCCGCCTGCGCGAAGCGTTTTTGGCCACCCAGCGCGCCGCGCTGCTGGCCCCGGTGGACGGTTACGTCGCCAAACGCACGGTGCAACTCGGCCAGCGCGTGGCTGCGGGCACCCCGCTGATGTCGGTGATTGCGCTGAACAAGGTCTGGGTCGAGGCCAATTTCAAGGAAGTGCAGTTGCGCAACATCCGCATCGGTCAGCCGGTGACGCTGGTGGCTGATCAATACGGCAAAAAAGTCAGCTACAGCGGCACGGTGAGCGGGCTGGGCGCCGGCACGGGTGCGGCTTTTTCGCTGTTGCCAGCGCAAAACGCCACGGGCAACTGGATCAAGGTGGTGCAGCGTGTACCAGTGCGTATTGCGCTGGACGCCAAAGCGCTTGCTGAGCACCCGCTGCGCGTCGGTTTGTCGATGACGGTCGAGGTGGACGTGAGCAAGACCGATGGTCTGGCCCTGGCCGATGTGCCGCGCGTGGCCGTCGCCCAGCTTGCGGTTTCGCCAACGGATGACGCAGCCGAACAGCTGGTGCAACGGGTGATTGCGGCCAATCTGGGGCAGGCGGTTGCTGGCCAATCACGCGCCAAGCTGTAAAGCGGTCGCTGTCCCGCCATCCCGATTCCACAGGCCACATGTCTCACGCCACATCTGCCGCAGGTTATCTGCACCCGCCACCTTTGACCGGCTCGGCCCGTTTGTGGGGCACGCTGGCGCTGTCAGCGGCCACCTTCATGAACGTGCTTGACACCTCGATTGCCAACGTGTCGCTACCGGCCATCGCTGGTGACCTGGGCGTCAGCCCGAACCAGGGCACCTGGGTCATCACCAGTTTTGGCGTGGCCAACGCCATTGCCGTGCCGCTGACCGGCTGGTTGTCGCAACGTTTTGGCCAAGTGCGCCTGTTCGTCACCAGCGTTCTGCTGTTCGTGCTGACCTCGTGGCTGTGCGGGCTGGCTCCCAACATGACCACGCTGATCATCTTTCGGGTGCTGCAAGGGCTGGTGGCCGGGCCCATGATTCCGCTTTCCCAAGCGCTGCTGCTTTCCAGCTACCCGCCAGCACTGGCCGGGGTAGCGATGGCCTTGTGGTCCATGACGACGCTGATCGCGCCGGTGCTGGGGCCGCTGCTGGGCGGCTGGATCACCGACAACGTGTCGTGGCCATGGATTTTTTACATCAACATCCCGGTGGGTGTGGGCGCGGCCTTCGTCACCTGGAGCATTTTTCACAAGCGCGAAAGCCAGATCCGAAAGCTGCCCATTGACTCGGTGGGCCTGGCGCTGCTGGTGCTGTGGGTAGGTTCCTTACAAATCATGCTCGACAAGGGGCAGGAACTGGACTGGTTTCACTCGGGCGAGGTCGTGGCCCTGGCGGTGGTTGCTGTGGTGGGTTTTCTGGCCTTTCTGATCTGGGAGCTGACCGAGGAACACCCGGTGGTGGACTTGACGCTGTTCAAGCGGCGCAACTTCTGGGCCGGTGTGCTGTCGATTTCGGTAGGCTACGGGCTGTTTTTTGGCAACGTGGTGCTGCTGCCGCTGTGGCTGCAGCAGTACATGGGCTACACCTCCACCCAGGCGGGCATGATTCTGGCGCCGGTGGGGCTGATGGCGCTGATTTTGTCGCCGCTGGTGGGTAAAAACATCGCCAGGTTTGACCCGCGCAACTTTGCCGCCTTCGCCTTCATGGTGTTCGGGCTGGTGTTGTGGATGCGCTCCAACTTCAACACCCAGGCCAACTTTGGCACCATCTTGATCCCGACGCTGATCCAGGGTGTGGCGATGGCGTTTTTCTTTATTCCGCTGATGACCATCACGCTCTCGGGGCTGTCGCCGGACCGCATTGCGGCGGCTTCGGGCCTGTCGAACTTTGTGCGCATCACGGCGGGCTCGTTTGGCACCTCGATTGCCACCACACTGTGGCAAGACCGCGCGGCCTTGCACCACGCGCAACTGAGCGAATACGTCAACACCGGCAGCAGCGCCACCCAAAGCGCGCTCGTCGGGCTGGCCGCTGGCGGCTACACACCGCAGCAAGCGCTGGCCGTGGTGGACCGGCTGGCCAACCAGCAAGCCTATATGCTGGCGGCCAATGACATCTTTTTTGCCTCAGCCATGATTTTTCTGGCGATGATTCCGCTGGTGTTTCTGACGCGACATGTGAAGGCAGGCCAGGCAAACCGAGCGGCCAGCGCTGACGCGGCGCATTGAAGGCAGCCACCCCGTTTCATCAAGATGGCACTGACCTGAGGCGCGCCCGTTAAATGGGCACTTGATGTGGGGGAATTAAGCACCCCCCGACTTGATTTCTGGGCTTTCACCACTACCATTCGTGGCCTTGAACGGGGATTCCGTTTGATTGAGTGAAAAAGGAAAACATGAAACGCATTTTGTTGTTTGTTCTGACCAATGTGATGGTGGTGGCGGTGCTGGGCGTTGTGGCCAGCTTGCTGGGCGTGAACCGTTACCTCACGGCCAACGGGCTGGACCTGGGTGCCTTGCTTGGCTTTGCGCTGATCATGGGTTTTGGCGGTGCCATCATCTCGCTGCTCATCAGCAAACCCATGGCCAAGTGGACCGCCGGTGTGCGCATCATCAACCAGCCGGCCAATGTGGACGAAGCCTGGATCGTCGAGACCGTGCGCAAGCTGGCAGACCAGGCCGGTATCGGTATGCCTGAAGTCGGCATTTTTGAGGGCGCGCCCAACGCCTTCGCCACCGGTGCGTTCAAGAATTCGGCGCTGGTGGCTGTCAGCACCGGCTTGCTGCAAGGCATGACGCACGAGGAAATCGAGGCCGTGATCGCCCATGAGGTGGCGCACGTGGCCAACGGCGACATGGTGACCATGACGCTGATTCAGGGGGTGATGAACACGTTTGTGGTGTTTTTCAGCCGCATCATTGCGTACGCCATCGACAGCTTTTTGCGCAAGGGTGACAGCGAAAACACCGGCCCTGGCATTGGCTACATGGTGACCACCATCGTGCTCGACATCTTGCTGGGTTTTGCTGCCGCCATCGTGGTGGCCTGGTTCAGCCGCCACCGCGAGTTCCGTGCCGACGCCGGTGCCGCCCAATTAATGGGGCGGCGCCAACCCATGATCAACGCGCTAGCCCGCCTGGGTGGCTTGCAGTCTGGTGAGTTGCCCAAGAGCGTGGCCGCACTGGGCATTACCGGCGGCATCGGCAAGTTGTTCGCCACCCACCCGCCGCTCGAAGACCGCATCACCGCGCTGCAGAACGCGCAAGGCTGAGGGCCAGCGCCTCGGCCACCTTGATGCCATCGACCCCGGCTGACAAAATCCCGCCGGCATAACCCGCGCCTTCACCGGCCGGGTACAGGCCCCGGGTATTGACACTTTGAAAATCATCGCCGCGCGGCATGCGCAGCGGCGACGAGGTGCGGGTTTCCACTCCGGTCAGCACCGCATCGGGCATGTCAAAGCCCTTGATCTTTTGGCCAAAGGCCGGCAGCGCCTCTTGTAGCGCAGCAATGGCGTAATGCGGCAGCGCGGCGTGCAGGTCGCCCAGTTTCACACCGGGTTGGTAGGAAGGCAGCACCGAGCCCAGCGTGGTCGACGCCTTGCCCGCAATGAAGTCGGCCACCAGTTGCCCTGGTGCCTCGTAGTTGCTGCCACCCAGCACGTAAGCGCCCGATTCAAGCTGGCGCTGCAGGTTGATGCCCGCCAGCGGGTGGGTGGCGTCCGGCTGGGTTGCCTTTAGACGCTCGGCTTCTTCGGCATAGCGCGCGCCAGCAACCGTGCCAAAAGCCTGCACAAAAGCCGCTTCGTCCTGGCAAAAGTCAGCGGGCTCGATGCCCACCACCATGCCGGCATTGGCATTGCGCTCGTTGCGTGAATACTGGCTCATGCCGTTGGTCACCACGCGGCCCGTCTCGCTGGTGGCCGCCACCACGGTGCCACCGGGGCACATGCAAAAGCTGTAAACGGCGCGGCCGTTGCTGGCGTGGTGCACCAGCTTGTAGTCGGCCGCACCCAGGCTGGGGTGACCGGCATGGCGGCCCCAGCGGGCGCGGTCGATCACGCTTTGCGGGTGCTCGATGCGAAAACCCAACGAAAACGGTTTCGCGTCCACCGTCACGCCGCGCTCATGCAGCATGGCAAAGGTGTCGCGCGAACTGTGGCCCAGCGCCATCACCACCTGGTCGGCGCGCATCGCATACGACTGGCCGGTGGCCTGGTCCAGCACGGTGAGGCCGCGCAGTTGGCGGCCCTGCGCGCTGTCTTCCACCAGCACGTCGGTCACGCGCTGCTCAAAGCGGATTTCGCCGCCCAGCGCGATGATTTGGGCGCGGAGGTTTTCCACCACCTTGACCAGCTTGAAGGTGCCAATGTGCGGGTGCGACTCCACCAGAATTTCGGGCGGTGCACCGGCCGTGACAAACTCTTCCATCACCTTGCGCCCCAAGTGGCGCGGGTCTTTGATTTGGCTCCACAGCTTGCCATCAGAAAACGTGCCGGCGCCACCTTCGCCAAACTGCACATTGCTCTCCGGATTCAGCACATGTTTGCGCCACAGGCCCCAGGTGTCCTGGGTGCGTTCGCGCACTTTTTTGCCACGCTCCAGCACGATCGGCTTGAAGCCCATGTGCGCCAAAATGAGCGCCGCAAATATCCCGCAGGGGCCAAAGCCCACCACCACCGGGCGCAACGCCAGATCAGCCGGAGCCTGCGCCACCAGCCGGTACGCCATGTCGGGTGTGGGCACGATGTGCGGGTTGCCCGCGTGTTGCTGCAGCAAGGCGGCTTCGTGCTCAGGCTGGGCCAGCGTCACGTCGACGATGTAGACCACCCGCACTTGCGCCTTGCGGGCATCAAAACTGCGTTTGAAAATGTGCCATTCAATCAGGTCCGCCGGCTGCAGCGCCAGCGTATTCAGGATCAACGCGTTGAGGTCGTCAGGCGTGTGGTCAAGCGCCAGCTTGAGTTCAGAGAGTCGGATCATCTTAAGTGCCGGTTGGGCTTGTGTTTATCAAGCAGAAGCGCTGCATTTTAAAGTGGGGTGCCAAAAGAGCTTTGGAATCACCGCAATTTGATGGTGTTACTATGGTAACTATGTTGCAAGATGTACATACCGTCAAGGAGTCTTGAATGCCCACCGTCTCCATTAAATTAGCCGATGACATCAAGCGTCGGCTCGATAGTCTGGCTGCCAACCAGGGAATCAAGCCGCATGCCCTGATGGTGAGAGCCATCGAGACAACACTTTCCAATGCCGAGCAGCAGCAAAGTTTTGTGGCGGCCGCCTTGCGTGCCCGCCAGAACACGGTCCAGACAGGTCTGGTGATTGACGGACCGGCATTGGGTGAGTATGTGAAGGCACGGGTGCGTGGCGTAAATGCAAAGCGCCCAAGCCCCGAGCTCATCGACGCCCTGGCGACTAAAACGGCATGACCACCTGGGCGCTGTCCGTTGATGCGGCAGATGACCTGGACCGTTTGGTGGATTTTTTGCTCGAAGACTGGCCAGAGTTGGCGGTAACCACCGTGGACCTGATCGTCGATGCGCTCGCCGTGCTGGCGCTGCACCCGAAGATTGGCCGACCCATCGAGCATGGTTTGCGAGAGTTGGTGATCTCTCGCGGCAAATCAGGTTACCTCGCTTTGTACGACTACGACGCGCTGGCAGACATGGTGCTGGTATTGGCCCTGCGCCACCAGCGTGAGCAGGGCTACTACTGAATCTTCAACTTGGCAAAAAGCCTTCGACCGACAAATAGCGCTCGCCGGTATCGTAGTTGAAGCCCAGCACGGTGGAACCCGCTGCGATTTCATGCAGTTTTTGGGCAATGGCGGCCAGCGTGGCGCCGCTGGAAATGCCCACCAG
>JAQSDS010000031.1 GCA_029946045.1 Rhodoferax sp. | reverse complement strand
TGTGCGCCTTGGACCTCAACGTACCGGAGAACGCGCAATTCGTGTGCTCGCGTCTGGCGGCGCTGGCCGCCCGCACCACCGCGTCGGTCATCGTCTCACATCATTTCGCCAAGCGTGAGGCATCCACACCAGAGCAAGCCCGTGAAGCGATTCGTGGTACCGGCGGACTGGTTGATGGCGTTCGCGCGGTCTACGCACTGTGGAACCCCAAGGAAGATCAGGCCAAGACCATCTGCCAGACCTTGGGCGAGCATTTTGAGCGCGGCCGGGTGGTGATGGGCGGCGTGGTCAAGGCCAATGGGCGCGCCAACCTGCGCGTGACCACCTTTCTTCGCGATGGCCGTGGGCTGCTGGTGGATCGCAGCCGGGACGTGGCACAGGCCCGCCCTATGGATAAGGACTTACTGCCCGACCTGAAAATTGCCATCGCCCGTGCTGCGGCTGAGGGCCAGCCGTACACCAGGACGGGTGGTAACGGTGTCTATGAGCGTCGTCATGAACTGCCGCAGGACTTCCACGCCATTGGGAAGCACCGGCTGGTCGAGTGGGTAGGGGCTCTGCTTGCCCGCGAGGAGTTGGTCATGGCGATGGCCGAGGGCTCAACGCTGGTGAAGTGGTTGGATGTTCCTGATGGGCCGGTTGCGCGCGGTGAAGCAGTGTTCGTGACTGGACATCTGGCACGGTCGCGTGGCGGCCGATCTAATGGCGGTTAACCGTTCCCGCCTTCCCGCCTTCCCGGCTTCCCACCGGGAACGGTTAGCCCCTGGGAACAGTTAAGCCCAATAGGCATGCGGGTTTTACCGTTCCCGGTCTCAACCGTTCCCGGATAAGGGGTGGGAACGGTTAACCCCTTTATCCATGCGCCTTCCCGGGTTCCCGGGGTTCGTCTCTTACAGAGAGAGTGAGCATTGGGAATGCTCATCTCACTCGACAGGTATTGGTGCGGTGGAAATGAATGAGACCGGCCCAAATTATACGAGGGGTCCTTCTTGGCGATAAACCTATACGGGGGGCAACAGCCCTCGACCCCTCTAGCGACAGAGTGCAAACTAAGGTTTGCAGGGGTTTGCACCCCACCAGGTTTGCACCCCTTGGCCGGTTGTCATCGTGCCAGACTGGCATTCAACCTTAGGCAATTTTTTCGGATGTTGCCATCGAGGGTAGGAAAATCGGCCGACACTTGTTTAAAGATGCAAATTTGCATGCTTCAATCTGAACAACGGCCGGAATTCAGTTCCGACCCTTAGGGAGACCGTGAATGTAAGGTTCCGACGGAAATGGGTGTGAATTGAACTCACACCAATGACGTAGAAAATGCCAATTAGACGATGCGGTACACCCGATCGCCGTTGGCACTGTCTGCCATCTCGATCTTGAGCCCGTATTTCTTGCGCAGCATGCCAGAGATGGCACCCCGGATTGTGTGGCGCTGCCAGCCGGTGCTGGACATCAACTGAAAAATGGTCGCGCCCTCGGGGTTTTGCAGGGATGCCACCAACTTGGCCAGTTTGGTGCCAGCGCGGCAGGGTTGTGCGATGGGGTCCAGATTCTGGATGGCATCGCTTGACTGGAGTGGCTTGGGAACGGGGCGGGTGTGGCCGATGGTGGCGTATCCGGCATCGGTGAGTTGGTGACCATCGCCAACCGCGACAATCCAGCCGCGTGTCAGCAATCCTTGAAGCGTTTTGGCCCTTGCGCTGCCGCGCAGCGTGTCCGGGATACTGATTTCGCCGTCGGGACGTATGGCCGCCGCACGGATGATGGTCGATTGGGTGGGCGTGAGTTGGGTCAGTGTGGCCATAGCTCGCCCCTTAAACGCCGGTTTCGAAGATGGCCAGCAAACCATCCAACTCGTCCTCAACCCGGCCCAAATCGCCAACGTGGCCCCAGTGGACGGCATCGGGGTCGTGATGGAAGTGGTCATCGGCCAGTTGCTGCAGGTGCGCCAGCTTGTTCTGGATGGCTGCGGTGCGCTCAAAATAGGCGGTCAGTGCGGTGGGTTTTGTGTTCATCGTCGATGCTCCTTGGGTGATTAACGATGACAGCATTCACGCTCTGTTCAGCAAGGAAGCCAAGTGTTCGCCTCTGAAAATGGGGCAAACATTTCAATGAATGGGGTAGCGTAGGCTGCTGGTACCTCATTGCGGTCCAGTGGTGCATGAAACGCGGGGGGTCTATTTGGTGGCATGGGCTGCGGCACCCTTCATGATCCGCAATTGGAGATGGCCGCCTGTTAGACTGATAACGATTTAAAACGACTTTGAGGCACCATCCTGAGCACCAATGCCATAAACGCCGAACCGTGGGTCACCGCCATCGAAGTTGCCCGGCATCTGGGCGTAGTTAAGGACACCGTCTACCGCTGGCGGGAGCACAAGGGCCTGCCTGCGCACCGAGTAGGGCGACTGTGGAAATTCCAGTTGTCTGAGATCGATGAATGGGTGCGCACGGGCGGCGCAGATGAAGACAAAACGAACGATTCGACAGGAAGCCAACCATGACCAGCATTCAACAACGCGCCGCACTGCAGAGCCAAATCTGGAAAATTGCCAACGATGTGCGTGGCGCAGTCGATGGCTGGGATTTCAAGCAGTATGTGCTCGGCACCCTGTTCTACCGCTTCATTAGCGAGAACTTCGCGGCCTACATCGAAGGCGGTGACGACAGCATCCGTTATGCCGAGTTGGCCGACAGCGTGATCACCCCGGACATCAAAGACGACGCCATCAAGACCAAGGGTTATTTCATCTACCCCAGCCAGCTGTTTGCTACCGTCGCTGCCAGCGCCAACACCAACGAGAGCCTGAATACAGACCTGGCCAACATCTTTTCCGCCATTGAATCGTCTGCCAACGGCTACCCCTCGGAGCGCGACATCAAAGGGCTGTTTGCTGATTTCGACACCACCAGCAACCGCCTGGGCAACACGGTGAGGGATAAGAACATCCGCCTGGCCGCCGTGCTTAAAGGCGTGGCCGAGCTGAACTTTGCTGATTTTGCAGGCAGCAGTATCGACCTGTTCGGCGATGCCTACGAATTTCTCATATCCAACTACGCCGCCAACGCCGGCAAGTCCGGTGGTGAGTTTTTTACCCCGCAGCATGTCTCCAAGCTCATTGCCCAGCTCGCCATGCACAAGCAAACCAGCGTCAACAAGATTTACGACCCGGCCTGCGGCTCCGGCTCCTTGCTGCTGCAAGCCAAAAAGCATTTCGATGCGCACATCATCGAAGAAGGTTTTTTTGGGCAAGAAATCAACCACACCACCTACAACCTGGCGCGGATGAACATGTTCTTGCACAACATCAACTACGACAAGTTCAACGTCCAACTCGGCAACACCCTGATCGACCCGCACTTCGGCGATGACAAACCTTTCGACGCCATCGTCTCCAACCCGCCGTATTCAGTGAAGTGGATTGGCTCGGATGATCCGACGCTCATTAACGACGAGCGCTTCGCACCGGCTGGCGTGCTTGCGCCCAAGTCCAAGGCCGACTTTGCCTTTGTGCTGCACGCGCTCAGTTACCTTTCCAGCAAAGGCCGCGCCGCCATCGTCTGCTTCCCCGGCATCTTTTACCGAGGCGGTGCTGAGCAGAAAATTCGCCAGTATCTGGTGGACAACAACTACGTCGAAACCGTGATTTCGCTGGCACCCAACCTGTTCTACGGCACCACCATCGCCGTGACCATTCTGGTGCTCTCGAAACACAAACTTGATACCACCACCCAGTTCATCGACGCCAGCGGTCTGTTCAAGAAAGAAACCAATAACAACGTGCTGCTGGACTCGCACATCGAGCAAATCATGGCGGTGTTCGACAGCAAGGCAAATGTCGATCACTTTGCCCAATCGGTGCTCTTTGAGAAGGTGGCCACCAACGACTACAACCTGTCCGTTAGCAGCTATGTCGAAGCTAAAGACAACCGCGAAGTCGTGAACATTGCCCAGCTCAATGCAGAGCTGAAAACCACGGTAGCCAAAATCGACAAACTGCGTACAGAGATTGACGCCATCGTGGCCGAGATTGAAGGCGAGGGGCTAGAGGCATGAGTAACGCTAGTCTCTTGGAGAAGCTGCTTGATGGCCGCGAATATCAATGGAAGGCATTGGGTGATCTTGGTACTTTCATTCGTGGTTCTGGTATCCAGAAATCGGATTTCACTGAGTCGGGTGCGGGTTGCATTCACTATGGTCAGATTCATACCCACTACGGCACATGGGCAACGAAAACTAAATCGTTCATTGACCACGAGTTCGCAGCGCGGCTTAGAAAAGCGCATTCTGGGGATCTTGTTATTGCCACCACAAGCGAAGACGACGATGCCGTAGCCAAAGCCGTAGCGTGGCTGGGTAACGAAAAGGTGGCGGTCAGCACAGACGCTTACATCTATCGGCACACGACTAACCCAAAGTACATGTCGTACTTTTTTCAAACAGAAATTTTCCAGTCGCAGAAGAAGCCACACATTACGGGAACGAAGGTGCGTCGCATATCCGGTGGCAGCCTTGCAAAGATACAAATTCCCATCCCCTGCCCAGAAAACCCCAAAAAATCGCTAGAAATCCAAGGTGAAATTGTCCGAATTTTGGACAATTTCGCCGAGCTGACCGCCGAGCTGACCGCCGAGCTGACCGCCCGAAAAAAGCAATACAACCACTATCGCGACCAGTTGTTGAGTTTTGAAGATGGGGAACTGGAGTGGAAGACGTTGGGGGAGGTGGCCAATATCCAGCGGGGCGCATCGCCTAGGCCAATTGCAAAATATATAACCGACGATAAAGATGGTGTCCCCTGGATAAAGATTGGTGACACTTCGCCAGGCTCGAAGTACGTTACTAGCACCGCTCAAAAAGTCACTATTGAAGGCGCTAAAAGTTCACGCGTCCTGAACAGGGGCGATTTTATTATGTCTAACTCTATGAGTTTTGGGCGCCCGTACATTCTTGACATAAGAGGAGCTATACATGACGGGTGGGCATCAATTAGTGGGTTTAGTGAAACGCTAAATTCCGACTATCTGTATCACTACCTTTCGTCGAATTATGTTCAAAATTACTGGGCAGGAAAGATAAATAGTGGGTCGGTTAGTAATTTGAATGCAGACATTATTAAGGCGCTGCCTCTGCCTATTCGCGATCTTTCACGGCAAGAAAAAATTGCATCAGTTCTCGACAAATTCGACGCGCTAACCAACTCCATCACCGAAGGCTTGCCGCGCGAAATTGCATTGCGCCAAAAGCAGTATGAGTATTACCGCGATCTGCTGCTCAGCTTCCCCACTCCTGAAGAGGTGGTGGCCTGACATGAGCAAAACGCTGACCGAAATCGCCCAGCAGCTGAGCACGCCTAAAACGGTTCAAAAAACTGTTGCTGAAAAAACGAAGGTGGTAGAAGAAGTCAAACCTGTTCCAAAGGTGCAACTGATTTATGCCTTCAATGGAACGGGCAAGACGCGTTTGTCGCGGGAATTCAAAGAGTTGTTCCCGCCGCACGCCGGAGATGAGGACACACAGCGCTCTGAGTTGGCAAGTAAGAAAATTCTCTATTACAGTGCGTTTACGGAAGATTTGTTCTATTGGGACAATGATCTGGCATTTGATTCCGAACCAAAATTATTAATCCGCCCCAATTCGTTCACTCGATGGGTACTGGAAGAGCAAGGCCAAGACCGGAACATCGTTACGAATTTTCAGCGTTATACCAACGACAAGCTCACACCACGATTCAACGAAGAATACAGGTTCAAAGACAAGGACGGTCATGATGTCATAGTCAAAGCGTTTTCGGAGGTGACTTTCTCGCTGGAGGGCGGCAATGATGAGCACACTGGAAATCTGAAAATATCCAAGGGTGAAGAAAGCAACTTCATCTGGAGCATTTTCTACACGCTACTGGAGCAGGCGATTTCCACGCTGAACGATGTTCGGCCTGACTATCCTGAACCGACCCCATTTGACAACCTAGAGTATGTGTTCATTGACGATCCTGTCAGCTCTCTGGATGACAATCACCTGATCCAGTTGGCGGTGGACTTGGCGCAACTGGTGAAATCAAATAACTCCAGAGTCAATTGCATCATTACCACGCATAACCCACTATTCTTCAATGTGCTTTGCAACGAGTTTGGTAGCGATGAAAAAGCCGAGCGCTACAGCTGGAAATCAAAATGGTTCAGCAAGTCACGTTTGGAAAAAAATGAGGACGGCAGTCTTCATCTAGCGGAGCAGCCAAATGATTCTCCTTTTGCATATCACCTGCATCTGATATCGCAGCTTGAGGACGCCATAAAAAGTGGGCAAGTCGAAAAGTACCACTTCAATCTGCTTCGGAATATTCTTGAAAAGACGGCGACATTCCTTGGATACAAAAGATGGGAACATCTTCTGCCGGAAACAAACGATGGCTTACCTAATCCGTCTGCAAAGCGGATTGTGAACTTCTCAAGCCATTCGAAGCACGCCGCCGAAGAAGTGTCACCACTGAAGCCAGAAGAAAAGCAGGTTCTGGAAAAATTGGTCAAGCACGTTGTCGAGCACTATCGATTTCGGCAGGAAAAAACTACATGATCGAATACAGCCCCATCGCCGAATCCAGGAACTTCATCGTTCTGGATAAATACACTCAGGAATGGAAGGTCAGCGAAAGCTATCAGAGCGAATACGATCTGGAGCGGGAATTTATTCAGGATTTGCAAAATCAGGGTTATAAATACCTGCCCGGCCTGAACACGCCCGAAGCCTTGCTCGCCAATGTGCGCGTGCAGTTGCAAACGCTTAATCACGTGCAGTTTGCTGACGGCGAGTGGCTGCGCTTTGTGGAAACGTTTCTGGATAAACCCAGCGATGGCATTGTTGAGAAAACCCGCAAGGTTCACGACGATTACATTCACGATTTTGTTTTTGACGACGGACGCATCCAGAACATCTACCTGCTGGACAAGAAAAACATTGCCCGCAACAAGGTGCAGGTGATCAAGCAGTTTGAGCAGACTGGCAGTCACGCCAACCGTTATGACGTGACGATTCTGGTCAATGGTTTGCCGCTGGTGCAGGTGGAGCTAAAAAAGCGCGGCGTGGCGATTCGTGAGGCCTTTAACCAGGTGCATCGTTACAGCAAGGAAAGCTTCAACAGCGAGCATTCCCTGTTCAGGTATTTGCAGCTGTTTGTGATCTCCAACGGCACTGACAGCCGTTACTTTGCAAACACCACGCAGCGCAACAAGAACAGCTTCGACTTCACCATGAACTGGGCGAAGGCGGACAACAGTCTGATCAAAGACCTGAAGGACTTCACGGCCACATTCTTTCACAAGCACACACTGCTCAATGTGCTGCTGCACTACTCGGTGTTTGATGTCAGCAACACGCTGCTGGTGATGCGCCCCTACCAGATTGCCGCCACGGAGCGCATTCTGTGGAAGATCAACAGCGCGTATCAGGCCAAAAACTGGAGCCAGCTTGAGGGCGGGGGGTTCATCTGGCACACCACCGGTTCGGGCAAGACCTTGACCAGTTTCAAAGCAGCGCGGCTGGTCACGGAGCTAGACTTTATCGACAAGGTGTTCTTTGTGGTGGACCGCAAGGATCTGGATTACCAGACCATGAAGGAATACCAGCGCTTTTCACCGGACAGCGTGAATGGCTCAGACAGCACAGCGGGCTTGAAGCGCAACCTGGAGAAGGATGACAACAAAATAGTCGTCACCACCATCCAGAAGCTCAACAACCTGATGAAGAGCGAAGCTGACCTGCCTATCTACGGCAAGCAGGTGGTGTTCATTTTTGACGAGTGTCACCGCAGCCAGTTTGGCGAGGCGCAGAAGAACCTTAAGAAAAAGTTCAAGCGGTTCTATCAGTTTGGTTTTACCGGCACGCCGATCTTCCCCGAAAACGCGCTGGGCGCTGAAACCACGGCCAGCGTGTTTGGGCGCGAACTGCATTCGTATGTGATCACCGATGCAATTCGCGACGAGAAGGTACTGAAGTTTAAGGTGGACTACAACGATGTCCGCCCGCAGTTCAAAGCCATCGAGACCGAGCAGGATGAGAAAAAACTGAGCGCGGCGGAAAACAAGCAGGCCTTGCTGCACCCCGACC
>JAQSDS010000030.1 GCA_029946045.1 Rhodoferax sp. | reverse complement strand
GCAATCGGGGCACGCTTGTGCGCGTATGGGAACCAAATGCGGTCGCGGCTGCCAAAACCCGAATGGCAGTCCACCGACAGGCTGAAATCCCGGCTCAGCAATTCAGCCGTCACCACCTCGCAGACCGCCTGGTTTTCCAGCTCCATCTCCTGGTCTACGACGCCGCGGTACCAGGGCAGGCCGGCGCTGAAGCGCTGACCGCCCACCATGAACGGCACCGACTCGGTGGCTTGCACGGGGGCGTTGCGCATCAAGTCAACACCGTTCGGGTTGGCGCGCGTGCCCAGCGCCATGCCGCCGGGGTTGACGATGGGCATGAATACCAGGCGCACGGTTTCAAGTTGCCGGTGCAAGCTGCTGTCCCACTGCAAGCGCATGACCAGGTTGAGCAAATAGGCCAGTACCACCTCGGAACCAATGCGCTCCAGGCCATGAATACCGCCAAAATAACCCACGGCAGGAAGGTGTTTGGCCGGGTTTCCCAGCGTGATCACCTGCACCGGGTAGGTGGTGCCATTGGGTAGCGTGGCCTGGCAGACCTCGCGGGCGTTTAGCCAGCCGGCGCCCAGCTCGATGATGCGCGCCAGCGCCTCCAGTTCGGGCAGCTCAGCGCGGGTCACAGTGGCCGCAACAACAGGCAAGAAGAATAAACAACATGGCGCAGGAGCCTACAGGACCCACATGTCAAAGCGATGACACTTTTATGAAACTCTCACGGGCCAGCCCTGACACACTGTTGTCATGTTGCACGCTTAACTTTGCTTATCCGCACCATTGCAAAAGGCGACTGACCATGCGACTCAAAGTCAAATTTTTCCGACTCCTCGTCATCCCCACTTATTTTTTGGGCGGACTCGCCGAGTTGGTCCGCTTGCAGCGATCCCGCTTGCTGATGCGGCGCTGATACCGGTACGGCTTTCATGCCAATTTCATGCCAATTTCATGCCAATTTCATGACACTGTCATGACGGTGTCATAAGAAACGCCTACAAAGGCGCCATGCGTAAACAAAATCACGTTACCCCTTCCGCCGCTGCCGCACCGACCACAACCGGAGGCGACCCGAAGGACTTTGACATTTGCATCCAACTCATCGAGCAGCTGTGGGCGCTGCGCCAGGCCATGCTCGAGCACGAAAAGGCGCTTGAAACCGAACTCCACAAAGTGTTGCCCGAATACCGCCAGAGTGCCCGCAACCTGATTCACTACCTGACACTGCGCAGCATCGACCTGCGGCCACTGCAAGAGCAGCTCTCAAGGCTCGGGCTGTCGTCACTGGGGCGCTCGGAGTCGCATGTGCTGGCCAGCCTCGACAAGGTGTTGGGCCTGCTGCACCGCCTCACCGGCCAGCCCTGGCAAGACCGGTCGGCCGAAGAACCTGCGGGCAGCATCGGCAGCCGTGCGCTGCTTAAAAAACA
The DNA here is from genome assembly GCA_029946045.1 of Rhodoferax sp. Taxonomy (GTDB): domain Bacteria; phylum Pseudomonadota; class Gammaproteobacteria; order Burkholderiales; family Burkholderiaceae_C; genus Rhodoferax. The sequence goes on along the minus strand of JAQSDS010000030.1, from coordinate 6,725 downwards.
CACCCTCAGGCTGCTGGGCCAGGCCCCGGCCGGGCGCCCGGTTCGCATCATGGTCACATTGCCCTCTGAAGCCGCCACTGATGCCCGTCTGGTGCACGAGCTGGTGGAGGCAGGCATGGACATTGCCCGCATCAACTGTGCCCATGACACAGCGGCCGACTGGCAACGCATGAGCGCCCATGTGCGCAATGCCGCTGCAGCAGCGCAGCGACCGGTGAAAGTGCTGATGGACCTGGGCGGTCCAAAAATCAGGACCGGCCAGGTGGCAGACCGGCCACCGGTGCTCAAGCTCAAGCCCGGCAAAGACGAGATGGGCCGTGTCATTCGCCCGGCCCGACTGCACTTGCGGCCGATCGACAGCACGGTGCTGGTGCCCGATGTCGATGCCAGTGTCGGCGTTTGGGAGGTCTGGCTGGCACGCTTGAAAGTCGGCAGCCACATCCATTTCACCGATGCCCGCGGTGCCAAGCGCCAGTTGCTGGTGATCCACAACGACGACACCGGTGCCGTCGCAGAAGGCTTGCAAACGGCTTACCTGACTCCCGAGACCGTATTGACCCTCGGTGGCACGGGCGGCAAGAAAAAACATGCCACCCTGGTGTGTCAGATCGACAGCCAGCAAGGCGCCCTGCGCTTGCATGTGGGCGACCACTTGCGCCTGACCCGCGACGGACTCGGCCAACCCGCGGCCATGGACGACGACTCTGACGCGCCACACCCGGAGCCCGCGCGCGTGGCCGTGACCCTGCCGCAGGTGATCGATCAGGCCAGGGTGGGCCAGCGCGTCTGGTTTGACGATGGCCGCATTGGCGGCGTGATCCGTCACCAGACCGGCGACTGGCTAGACATAGAAATCACCCAGGCGCGCCCGGAGGGTGAAAAACTCAGCGGTGACAAAGGCATCAACTTGCCCGACAGCAAGTTAAATCTGCCCGCGCTCAGTGACAAAGACATCGAGGACCTGAAAACCGTGGCAGTTGAGGCCGACATGGTGGGTCTGTCATTTGTGCAAAAGCCTGCCGACATTGCGCTGTTGCGCGGCCATTTACAGCGCCTGGGCCGCGACGACATGGGCATTGTGCTCAAGATCGAAACCCTGCAGGGCTTCGAGAACCTGCCCGAACTGATGCTCTCGGCCATGGCCTCGAACCTGTCAGGGGTGATGATTGCGCGTGGTGACCTGGCGGTGGAGTGCGGCTATGAGCGCCTGGCCGAAGTGCAGGAAGAAATTTTGTGGTGCGCCGAAGCTGCCCACATGCCGGTGATCTGGGCCACCCAGGTACTTGAGTTCATGGCCAAGACCGGTTTGCCGTCGCGTGCCGAAATCTCGGATGCGGGTTTGGGCGTGCGCGCCGAGTGCGTCATGCTCAACAAAGGGCCCTACATCACCCAGGCCATTCGCACGCTTGACGATATCCTGAAACGCATGGGGGGCCACCAGGCCAAAAAACGACCGCTGCTGCGCGCGCTGAAGGCCTGGGGTGGCCCGGATACGCAGGTTTCTGGTGCTATGCTGGGGACTCTGACGACATGAATTTTTGAACATGCAAAACACCAAGCGCCTGGCGGCTGTTGACCTGGGTTCGAACAGCTTCCGGCTGGAAATTGGCCGCATTGAACACGGTCAGTTCTACCGCACCGAATACCTCAAAGAAACCGTTCGGCAAGGCAATGGCCTGGACGACAACCGCAACCTGACCGCACAGGCCATGCAGCGCGGCTGGGACTGCCTGGCGCGCTTTGGCGAACGGCTGGCAGGCTTTAGTGATACCGAGGTACGTGCCGTGGCCACGCAAACCCTGCGCGAAGCCCGCAACCGTGACGCATTTCTGACCGTTGGCATGGAGAAACTGGGCTTTCCGATCGACGTCATTTCGGGCCGCGAAGAAGCCCGGCTGATCTACCAGGGCGTGGCCCAGGCACTGCCGCCCACCCAGGAACGCCGCCTGGTCATCGACATTGGCGGGCGCTCCACCGAGATCATTTTGGGCCACGGGCGCGAGCCGATGCAGATGGAGTCTTACCGGGTTGGCAGCATTGCCTGGTCGATGCGTTATTTTGGTGACAACCAGTTTACCAAGCGCTCCTTTCAGATGGCCGAGATTGCCGCCAAGGCCGTGCTTGACGAGGCGCTGAGCCTGTACAGCCCCGACCAGTGGGACGTGGCCTACGGCTCGGCCGGCACAGTGAACGCGGTGGTCGATGTACTGGTGGCCGCCGGCTGGCCAGCAGGGGTGGTCACACGCGACGGACTGGACTGGCTGCAAGACAAGCTGCTGGCCGCGCAAAACACCGACCGGCTGCGCCTGGCCGGTATGCGCGACGACCGCAAGCCCATCATAGGCGGCGGCTTGAGCGTGTTGCGGGCGCTGTTTGACCTGCTTGGCATCGAGCGCCTGGAACAGGCCTCGGGCGGCCTGCGCCACGGCCTGCTGCAGGACATGCTGGGATCGGGCCAGCAACACACCGACTTGCGCGACCATTCGGTGGCGCGTCTGGCTGCCAAATTTGGCGCAGATCCGGTGCACGGCCAACGTGTCGGCCAGGTGGCCAACGCACTTTACCTGCAGCTCAACAAGTCAGCGGTGGATGAGCGTGAGATGCGCAAACTCAGCTGGGCGGCGCAATTACACGAAATTGGCAGCCACATCTCGCACAGCGACTACCACAAGCATGGTGCCTATATTCTGGACAACACCGATGCCATGGGTTTTGCCCTGACCGAGCTACACAAACTCAGTATGCTGGTGCTGGGGCACCGCGGCAAACTGCGCAAGCTGGAAGCCGACTTTGAAGACCCCTTGTTCATTCGGCTGCTGCTGGTGCTGCGTGTGGCCGTGGTGCTGTGCCACGCCCGGCGTGATCCCGATGTGACCGGCATCAGCCTGCGTCAGGACCCCAAAAACGAGCGGCAATTTGTGCTGAATTTCAACAGCGACTGGGCCCGTGCCTACCCACAGTCGGCCTATTTGCTCAACGAAGAATGCGTGGCCTGGCAAAAAATACCCTGGTCATTACGCGTGACCGAAGACTGAGCCGAACGACGGCTTTCAGGCCAAGGCCAGAAAGGCCAGGATGTCGTCCAGATGCTGCTCGAAGTCGCTCAGGGCGTGATCACCAGCAGGCAACAATTTGATGGCAGCGCCGGGGTAATGGCCCGTCATTTCGCGCCAGTCCAGCACCTCGTCGCCACGGGCGATCACGGCAAAGTAGCGCTCGGGGCGACTGATGCTGGGCACTTCCTGCGCCTGCAGTTCCTGCACATAGGCCGGATCAAAGCGAAAGCTTTGTTCGGGGTCGTGCCACAGCGCGTTGTCGCCAATGTAGGCCGCCAGGTCGCGCGCCGGGTGCACTGCCGGGTTGAGCAGCACCGCCTTGCAGCCCAGCCGCTCGGCCAGCCAGGTGGCATAAAAGCCACCGAGTGAGGAGCCAACCACGGCCATGCTTTTTTTGGGCCAATCGGCCATGCCCTGCAGCACCTCGGCCATGGCGGCCGCAGGCGATGCCGCCAACGCCGGGCACCACCAAGTCACGCCGGGGTGGCGACTGGCCACGGTAGCGGCCATCAGGCGCGCCTTGTTGGAAGCGGGTGAAGAGCGGAAACCGTGCAGGTAGAGCAAATGGGTGGTGGTCATGATGCAAGAATCATAAGTCCACCGGTGGCCCTGCCCTGCGTTACTTTGACGGGCTTGTCTTGACGCCAGCGGCCTTGACGGGCAAATTCTGCAGTGAAGGAAAGTCAACCCGGCAGCGAATCCCGGCGGGCAACTTGCCGGCGGTGTTGGGCAGCTCGAGCCGTGCGCCAAAGGTGCCACTGGCCGAATCAAACACACTGTCGATCACCGACACCTTGGCGCCATAGCGCCCACCCAGGCCCTCGGGCACGACCTCCGCGCTGTCACCACTTTTAAGCTTGCCATAGGCGGCAATGGGCAGCACCACTTCGACCCGTAGCGGCTCCACCTGAGCCAGTTTCAGGATCGGTTTGCGACCGGTCCCAGCCTCGGCCAGATCACCCGGATTCAGCATGCGGTCCATCACCACACCATTGAAGGGGCTGCGCAGCAGGCGCCGGTTCAGCAGGTCCTGGGCATGGCGGTACTCGTAGCGCGCCAGCTCAGCGTTTTCCTGGGCATCACGCAGTTCGGACTCGGTGATACGTTTCTCAGCGTCGGATTCGTCACGCACCTGGGCCGAAACAAAGTTCTGCGCGTGCAATTCGGCGGAACGGGTCTGCTTCTTGCTGGCATAGTCGAAGCGGTTTTTGGCCGCGGCCAAGCGTCCACCCGCCTCGGCGCGAAAGCGCGCCATGTCCACCGCCGAGCGCTCGGCCGACGACTCCAGCTCCACCAGCAGTTGTCCGGCACGCACGCGCTCGCCGCGTTTGACCAACACTTTTTCAATCACGCCCTCGACCGAACTGCGGAGCTCGACCGTCTGGTTCGGTTCGATCAGGCACTCGTACGGATTGGCCCACACGGGCCCCGCACCACAGGCCAGCACAGCCACCGCCACACCCGCCAACCGACTTCCTGAATATTGCAATTTCATTCCCCTGCTCCGGTAAATGCCAGCACCTGATTGAGCTGGCGGTCATGTTTAAGATGCTGGGTGCGGATGGCGGCATGACGCCGCTCGGCCGACCACTGCGCCAGCGCCCGCAAGCCGTCAAACGCAGCCTGCGGCAAACGCACACCACGCTCCGATGATCGGCACAACGCGTCGGTTAGCCCTGGCGCGCAGACCACAAAAATCTCATCCTCCAACGACACAATGGCTTCACAACTGCCCGGGTCACCCTGGCGCGCACAGCGTCCGAAAAGCTGGCGATCGACGCGCCGTGAATCATGGTACTCGGTCAAAATCACGTGCAAGCCGCCCAAGGCCGCCACGCCCGCGCCGAGCTCGATGTCGGTGCCCCGGCCCGCCATGTTGGTCGCCACGGTGACACGGCCCGGTTGTCCGGCCGCGGCAATCACTTCGGCCTCGGTCACATCCTGCTTGGCGTTCAGCAGCGCATGGGCCATACCGCGGCGTGTCAGCACCGCGCTGATCTGCTCAGAGGCCAACACCGAGCGGGTGCCAATCAGCACCGGGCGCCCCTGACCGCGTGCCAGCTTCTCAGCCACATCGGCTACACAGTCCCATTTTTCGGCCAGCGTGGGTAAGAACCTGGCCCCGCCGTGCAGCCGCAGCAAGGGGCGATGCAGCGGCACCCGCACCACGTCCAAGCCGTACACGGTCTTGATCTCGCGCGCGGCTTCGGCCGCCGTGCCGGTCATACCCGACAAATGCAGATAGCGCCGGAACAAGCGCTGGTAGGTAAGCCGCGCCAGGGTTTCGCGCTGGGGCGTTGGCGCAAGCGACTCCTTGACCTCGATCATCTGGTGCAGGCCGCGTTCCCAGGAACGGTCGGGCATGACCCGGCCGGTCGACTCGTCAACAATCTGTACCTTGCCCTCAACCACCACGTAGTGCAGATCGCGCTGGTACAGCGCCAAAGCGCTCAGGGCTTGGCGCACCAGGTCTTCACGGGCCCGCACCGATGTCCAGGGGCCGCTCAGACCCTGGGCATGCTGGTCGAGCTTGTCACGCGCCAGGTCGGTCAGCGTGACCGAGCGCTCGAACGGGTTGACGTGGTAATCCTCGGCTTCCACCAGTTCGGCGGCAAACGCCAACGCGGCCGCACTGTGTGTGGCCTCGTCCCCGCCGGGTGCCGTCGCCGACAAAATCAGCGGTGTGCGTGCTTCATCGACAAACACGCTGTCAGCCTCGTCGACGATGGCGAAATAAAGCCCGCGCAAGACCAGCGCTTCTTTAGGTGCCGCATCCGCTGCCAGCCGCCTGAGCGACTGGTGCAAACGACTATGGCGGCCCTTCAGCGCGACACGGTCGCGCAGGTAGTCAAAGGCCACTTCCTTGTTGGTGCCATAGGTGATCGAGCAGGCGTAGGCCTGGCGCCGCAAGTCCTTCTCCAGGCCCTGGATCACCGTGCCCACACTGAGCCCCAAAAACTCATACAGCGGCTGCATTTTGGCAGCGTCGCGTTGCGCCAGGTAGTCATTGACCGTGATGACATGTACCGGGTAACCGGCCAATGCCACAGCACAGGCGGGCAAGGTGGCGCAAAAAGTTTTGCCTTCGCCGGTAGCCATTTCCACGAGTCGTCCACGCAGCAGCGCCTGGCCGGCCATCAACTGGCTGTCGTAGTGGCGCTGGCCCAGCGTGCGTTGCGCTGCCGCCCGGATCAGGGCAAAACATTCAGCCACCGCGTCCAGCACAAAACCTTCACGCCGCAAGCGCGTGCGCACCGCTGCCACGCGCGCGCGCAGGGCCGTGTCTGACAGCGGCGTGATGCTGTCTTCCAGCCGGTTGCTCGCTTCCCACACCGACTGCATATCACGCTGCACGCCCGACAATACCGCTACCGCCGGCGCCAGGGTGGCAGCATACAGGGCAACGGCCAGGCGGTCATGCCAGCCCGCCTCCACCTCGTCGCGCTCGGCGTAGGGCCGACCGCTGGCAAATGCGACCTCACCAAACGGGGTGCGCGACCTAGACATGGAACTGCGACAAGAACAGGCGCCGCACACTGCGGTACCACTGGTAACCGATGGGCTCGGGCGGGTGCTGGAAGCGCGCATGCACACGTTCACCAAAGAAAATAGGCGCGGTCTAGCCCGCGGGCACCTCGACCGCTACATCAAACTGATAGGTGCGCGCCA
>JAQSDS010000029.1 GCA_029946045.1 Rhodoferax sp. | reverse complement strand
CGAGCTTCGTTTCCTTCAAGAAATCAAGCCAGCTTTTCGGTTTGACAAGCTGGCCATCGAGTTCGCGTGCGGCCTTGTCTTTTTCGGCGTAGTAGCCTTCCGTGAGTTTGGCCAGCTCGATGACCACCGACGCAGCAATGGATGGCTCGGAGGCATTGAGCCCCTTCAGTCTGGCCTGCAGACCGCCGCGCGTGGCTTCCATGCTGGACTGCAGTTGCAGCCATTTTTCCCGGAATTCCTGTTCATGTTGATCAATGCCGCCATTGCGAATGGCCCGCTCAGGTGCTGTGATGGCCTCAAAGGCATCCAGCAGGGCAATTCGCTTGTGTTGATCAGGGGTGAGATTTTCCATAGATGCCACCGGCTAAAGTCATTGGCCACCGGATTCGAGCGGGGTGCAGTTGATATAGGGCACTGTCAGCGCCACACCCCAACGGCCATCGTTGGCCGATTTTTGAATGAGTGCGTTGCGAAAGGCAAGGTCGTCGTCATAGTCTGCGCGCCACTTTCCCCTTTGTTGTAGCCAGGGTTTGGCCAGGTCGAGCGAGGCGCGACGTTTGGCGATCAAGGTCTGATGCTCAAGGGTTAACACGCCGTAGCCCGCGTAGACGTTCCACCCCACAAAATCGGCACTGGTTGCAGCACAACCACCGCCGGAAGGTGAACTGGGGATGCACGCCGTGTACGAAAAACTCGAACCCATGGCCGGAGTTTCAACGTAAGTTGGAAAGCCACCTGTCGTCCAGGCCGCCCAGCCACTGGGTGACAAGAATGCCGCTGGATAACCAGGCTTTGCCGGGTCTTCGATACCAACCCAGACTGCACCGGGCAGACCAGTGTCGGGTGCAGCAACGGTGCCGCTGACGGATACAGAGGCAGGCGAGGGGTCAAACGTGGTTCCTGCGCAAAAGACATTGCCGCTGACAGTCTGAGCCATGGCGGCCATGCCGTGGGCAAGTAGCAAAACGAAACCGGATTTTTTGAACATGGGACGGTCTTCCTTTCAGGGAGGCCAGTCCAGCATCAAAACGTTGGGGAAAGGTGGTGAACCCCGCTGGACTGGCTCAACCCATACCGCGACAGCGCAAATGCAAAGCCCGGATGCGCTCCCGGAGTCCTCGGTTCTAACCAACTGAGCTAATGACCCGACCGAAGCGCAGACTGTACGGAGTCGTCCATGCCCAGGTTACGCATCGGGATTGAAAGTCCTTTTGTCGGTGGTTCGATTCCGCCCCGGGCCACCAGATTGAAGCCTCACTTGTTTTTTCGAGTGAGGCTTTTCTCATGGTGTATCGGCAGCGATGGGGTGGGCTAAGTTCGGGTTGGGTTCGGTGAGATACTCCTCGTTAAGTAGCAGTAACCTCCTCTTATATTTAATGAACCACTTGTTTCAAGCCTTGACTGTCCGTGTGGACGAGTGGCGCAAGGCCCGATACGAGTGCCCTGATTTCCCGGCAATCGGTGAAATTCTGGATTTCGCGCTGGAAGACCCCACGACAGACCAGTTACGCTACTTGCGCCGGGCGCAGTTCCGGGCGCTGGAAACTTATTGGTATCTGCGCTTGGTGCTGAACACACCTAAAGTTCCCGATTTGTATGCAGCGTTGTTTCCCGACCCGGAGCAGCGCTGCGAAGCCATGGGGCTTACGGCCCCCGAAATTCTCAAGCAAATGGCCTTTGGCGGCGGCATTGAAGCCATCATCACGCGCTTGCAAACCGACAATGCATTTGTCCGTAAGCACGGACTGGAAAGCCTGCGCGAGACCTTTTCGCTGGACTACCCCAGCTACATCCTGGCGCTCGCCATGGGCGCGGGCAAGACCATTCTGATGGGCTCCATCGTTGCGACCGAGTTCGCCATGGCGCTGGAGTACCCAGACGACCCATTTGTTCAGAACGCATTGGTCTTTGCCCCCGGCAAGACCATCCTCAGCGCCTTACGTGAACTGGCAGACATCCCGTTTGAGCGGCTATTGCCTGCCCGCCTGCACAAGCCGTTCGCGGCCAGCCTGAAGCTGACCTTCACGCGCGACGGCGACAAGCAAATCCCCATCACCTTGGGCAGCAGCTTCAACGTCATCGTCACCAATACGGAAAAAATCCGTATCCAAAAGCCAACCGTCCGCAATGCCGCGCAGAGTCGGCTGTTTGCCGGTACCAAGGACGAAGAGGCGACGGCCATGGCCAATTTGCGCCTGCAGGCCATCGCCTCATTGCCCCACTTGGCCGTTTTTTCCGATGAGGCCCACCACACCTACGGCCAGAAGCTGCTGGGTAAGTGGGAGAAAGACAAGGAAACCGACGAGCTGGTGTTTAAGGACGACGGCATCAAAAAGGTTCGCCGCACCATCGACTACCTGGCGCAGGAAACCAACCTCATCGTCACCATCAACGCCACCGGCACGCCATACTTCGAGCGCCAGCCATTGCGGGACGTAGTGGTCTGGTACGGGCTGGGTGAGGGTATCCGTGACGGCGTGCTGAAAGAACTGGCTAACGGGATCAAGGTGCTGGAGTTGGGGGATGGTGACGCCGAGCGCATGGTGCAAAGCGTGATTGACGATTTTGTGACGGACTATTGGCCCGTCACGCTGGAAAACGGCGCACCCGCACGCCTGGCCCTGTACTTCCCGAACCTTGAGGCACGCGACGAGTTGCGCCCCAGCATTGAATCCGCATTGCTGGCCCATGGCATTGGCCCTGACACCCTGCTGGCGGTGGATAACAAATCCAGCGAGGCGACCCGGCGCAGCTTTGAAGCTGTGGCGCGCGACCCTGCGGCACCGCACCGCGTGATGCTGCTGGTCAACATGGGGACAGAGGGGTGGAACTGCCCCAGCCTGTTTGCCTGCGCCTTGGTGCGCAAGCTGGCAACCAGCAATAACTTTGTGCTGCAGGCCGCGACCCGCTGCCTGCGCCAGGTTCCCGGCAATACCAAGCCTGCCCGCGTGTACCTGACGGCCAGCAACAAAAAGACGCTGGAAGACCAGTTGACCGAGACCTACGGCACCAGCCTCAAAGCGCTGGACACACAGCAGGCCGAGCGGGTCGAAAAGACCATTCACCTGCACAAGCCCCACTTGCCAGCTTTACTGATCAAGAAGCGCGTGCTTCGCATCCAGCGCAAGGCCGTCCCCGCTGACATCGCGCCATTGGTATTCACCTTGCCCGACGTGTCGGCACCCGTTGGCCCCGTAGTCCAGACGTGGAGCCCGGTGCTCACCGCCAGCGGTGACACCCGCATGCAGCGACTCGATGCCGCTGACGTGCTGCTGGAATCGTTCACCCCTGTGTTGGATTGCTACACCGCTGCCGTCCGACTGGCGGCAAGCCACCACCTGCCCACCATCGAACTGCTGGCCGCACTTCGCCAAGTCTACACAGCGCATGAAGTGCCCGACCACCATTTGGATACCTTGGGCCAGCAGATTGAGGCCCAGCGCAACCAGTACGAAGAGGCATGGGACGAAATTGAGGTAGCGGTCGCACTGGTGAAGGCTGATGGCTTTGATCTTTCTGAGGTCAACGGCCAGCCGGTCTATACGGCCCGCATCAGCTTTGACAAGAAAAATCAGCACCTCTACAAGACGGCCAACGAGACAGCCGACGCCGCGCATGCCCTGCGCAGCAGCTTTCACTACGAAGGCTACAACTTCGACTCCAACCCCGAAGCCGAGTTTTTGGACTGGACGCTGGGCCTGCTGCAGGCGCACCCGCATCAGATTGAGGGCCTTTGGTTCACGGGCGGCCTGACCGATGCCGGCAAGACCGATCTGCGCGCCGAGTACCTGGGCGACGACGGCCGTTGGCACACCTACACGCCGGACTTCGTGCTGCGCCGTGCCGATGGCAAGCACCTCGTGGTGGAGGTGAAGAACGACAAGCTCAGCCCGGACATTGATGCCGACATGGCCCGCCATGCGGCAGGGGAGGCAGCGCAGACGCTGGAAGGTCGCAAGGCTGTGGCCTTGAAACGCTGGGAACAGCTCAACCCTGACCGACTCAGTTACCACGTCATGTTTGCCGATACCGCCCTGCACGACGCCGGTAAAAAGACCGTGCTGGACTTCATCACCGCCAAAGTAATTGCCGTGCCTGCGGCCACCTGCTAGACCGTTATGACCGAACAAGCCAAAACCAAGAAGAAGCCGACAGATGTGACGGTAAGCCGCGCCAAAGGTCGGCCTATGTTGAGTTGGGTAGGCAAGAAGCCGCTGGGCCGTGTCACGGCCTTTCCTGCACAGCATGTTGAGAGTTTCAGTGCGGACAATGCCGCACAACCACTGCCGCCGAGTTCCGCCGATTGGTCCAAGTGGCCCAAAGACCTGCCGCAGGGCGGCCTGCTGTACCACGGGGATAACAAGGAGGTTTTGGCGCACCTGCTGGCAAACGGATTCCGTGGACAGGTCAAGCTGATCTACATCGACCCGCCGTTTGACAGTGGTGCGGACTACGTGCGCAAAGTGCAGTTGCGAGGCCCTAAGGGCACGCTCAAGATTGACGGCGAAGACTATGCGCTGGGCGAGCAAGTGCAGTACACCGACATCTGGAGCAACGACAACTATCTGCAGTTCATGTATGAGCGGCTGCTGATGCTCAAGGAGTTATTGAGCGAAGACGGCGCACTGTATTTGCATTGCGACTGGAACAAAGCCCATCATCTTCGATGCCTCTTGGAAGAGGTTTTTGGACCAGACGGATTCAAGAACGAAATCATTTGGCAACGTGTGGCGGCGCGTAGCGACTCCACCACGTACAACCACATACATGACGTTGTGATGTTTTGCACCAAAGGGCCGGATTTCGTTTGGAACCAGCAGTATCACGCATACAGCGACAAGTACGTTGAAGATAAGTACTCACTCGTCGATGATGAGGGGCGTAAATATCAACTCGACAACCTCACGAGTCCCAACCCTCGTCCTAACATGAAGTATGAGTGGATGGGACATGCCCCACCAGAGAAGGGCTGGCGATATTCGAAGGAGTCCATGCAGGAGTTGCATGACTCCGGACGGATTTGGTATCCCGATGAAAAACAAAAGCGCCCCCGACTGATTCGCTATCTTGATGAAGGGAAAGGAGTTCCACTTCGCAGCATGTGGACGGACATCAATCCAGTAAACAGCCAAGCCGACGAGCGCTCCGAGTATCCGACCCAGAAGCCAGAAACATTGCTGGAGCGCATCATCACTACGTCCACGGACCCTGGTGACCTAGTGCTTGATTGTTTCATTGGGTCCGGTACTACTGCCGCTGTGGCACAGAAGCTTGGTCGCCGCTGGATCGGCTGCGACATCAACAAGGGCGCTATTCAAACTACTGCCAAACGGCTGCAAGGCGTGATGCGCGAGCAGGCTCAAGCGCAGGCAATTGCCAAGCAAGGCGAGTTGGTCGCCCGTGAAGACGCTGTGTCTGCACCCTGTCAACTCGGGTTCGGCACCTGGCGCGTGAACGACTACGACCTGCACATCCAGCACAACGAGGCAGTCGAGTTGGCCTGCGAGCACTTGGGTATCACGCGTACCCGAACCGACCCGTTCTTTGACGGCACGCGCGGCAAGATGCTGGCCAAAATCATCCCGCTGAACCATCCGCTCACGCCGTTGGACTTGGAGGCGCTGCGCACCGAACTCAAGAACCGGCCCGAAGAAGAGCGTGACCTGTTGGTCGTGAGCCTGGGGCAAGAGCACAAAGCGCGCGAATGGGTGGAGCACTACAACCACAACCGGCCCGTCAACAAAATCCACTTGATTGAGTTGCGCACGGACCGTAAGGCGGGGGGCTTTATCAAGCACGAGCCGATGTCGGTGCAGGCAAGTGCCCAGCGTGACGGCGACAAGCTGATAGTCACGATTGCCGACGTGGTTTCGCCAAGCATCATCGCGCGGCTGGATTTACAGGAAGGGATTTTCCGGGCGCAAATACCAGACTGGCGCGCGGTGGTGGATTGCATTCTGATTGACGCTAACCACGATGGCACCGTTTTCAACGTCACCCTCGCCGATGTGCCCGAGCGCAAGCAAGACCTTGTGGCTGGTCGCTATGAGTTGGCAGCGCCGCCCGTTGGGTCGGTTGTCGCCGTGAAGGTAATCGATATGCTGGGCGAGGAGCGGGTTGTTTCGCTGGCGGTATAGCCTGATACCTTCGTTGGTCGGGGCGATAGCATGGTTCTGAATAGTTCTTTTGCAATTCTAGAAATCAGCGATATGTCGGCAAGATGATCGAGCGATTGACCATCACATTGAAAGCCATGCCCGGGCGGACTTGCAGCGTCGGTGAAATATTCAAACTCTTCTGCAAAATTTTCGAGCTGACATCACTCAAAGAATTCATGGCGGCCGCTGAGGCTTGGGCTGATCCGGACGGCGTGTTGAATGCCCCCTGGTTTTGCGGTTGCGACTGCTGGGCGGCCACGCCCAGGAACGACACCAACAAAGCCGATGACCAGGTTTTCCAAAAATGGTTATTTACTTGATCTTCAATACCGGATTGACCCTGGCCGTCAGCTGCCGACATGCCGCGCAAGGAAATGCGCGAACCATTCGGCAAAATCAGTTCATCCCAAGCCGCCAGCACCCGTGATTGGCCATAGGCAACATCCGCAGAGTACCTGCCAATCAGGCGCGAACCTTGCGGGATCACCACGGCCGCAGGGTCATGGGTGGCATAAACCGTTTGGCGGGTCTGCGCCACGATGGTTCCGGGCAAATCCGAATTGATACCAGACAACATGACAGCAGGGATGACGGAGCCAGCTGTCAATTCAAACTCGCCCATGTTGGGTTTGAGTAACTCTGGCAAGTAGCCGTTGTCAGCCGCCTCCTTCATGAATGCCTTGTTGCGTGCTTGGGCCGCCACGGCAGGGTCAAGACCTGCGGGACTGCCTGCCGCCAGTGCAGCGGGCAAATACCCTGAGGTAGTGCTTGCACCAGTCAGCCCGGCAGGCACACTTGCCGTGCGCATGCTCTCGGCCGTGGCGGACGCGCGCGCGTTCATAGCGCGTCCATTGGCTGCTGATAGTTTTTGATTCAGACCGCCCTCCAAGTCCGCACCCTCAGCGCCCAATCCCGAGCTGGATCCAGCCGCCGATTTGTAAGCCAGCGCAACGCCGCCCTTGCTGATGTCCGACGTTTCGGCTGAATCAGACGCCATGAGGGTGCCTTGAATGCGCTCATACTTGCGTTTTTGCAGCCACATGCGGTGCGCCTCAGCGGGTGAGGGGGGCGATGTGCCACCATTGCCAGCTTGAGCGCCACCTGAACTGCCTTTTTGTGTCGACGAGCGGCTTGTCAACGGCCCTGTTTGCTGGCCATCAGCGATCTGCAGGGTGGGTTGATTCACAGCCGCCGCAGCGGCATCGACTCTTCGCTGGATGTCTTGTGCGTTTTCCTTGTAAGGGGCCGCTTGACCTGGTGCATCGCTGGCGGTCAATTGCTTTTTAGTCTCGGCATTGCCGCCACTTTTGCCGCTGATCATCACGCCGATTAAAATCGCAGATGCCACCGTGGTGGCTCCACCCAATAGCAAAAACTGCCCTTTTTTGGACAGTCGCTTGGTGCCAGGCGGTAGGGTATGAATTTCCAGCGGCTGACCCGGACCATCGATGGCCGCCACCCCCACATCATCTGGCCCCTCAACTTTGGACTTCTTGCCAAGTCTGAACATCATTTGGCACCCCAGTTAAAGAAACTGGTCTGTACTGACTTTTCGCATTTGACGGTTTGGGCGCTGTCACCCACACCCAGCACCAGACTGAGTTTGGCAGGCTTGCCGTCGATGATGTAGTAGCCATTCACAAGCCGGGAATTCAGCAACTCGGTGTCAGTGTTCGAGACATTGAACACGGCAGGTGCATCACTTGTCGTGGCATCCGCCGGTAATTGGATGAACGTGTGTGTGTCATTGGCAAAGACACGGGCCGGTTTGAAAGCCGCTTCCCCAGTGCAGGTATACCCAAAATCAAGTGTCGTTGGATCCAGTTTGCCCGCCGACTTGTCCGCGACGACACGTTGGGCTTTGGCTTGTTCGGCGGCAAGTTTTGCAGCGGCAATCGATGCTTCAAATTCTGCCTTTTGCCGAGCGGACGCTTGCGCTTCAGCACTCAGATCACGGGTCATGGCCGCCGGGTCGTACCAGGTCACCATGG
>JAQSDS010000028.1 GCA_029946045.1 Rhodoferax sp. | reverse complement strand
CCCAACATTCGCTACACCATCGTTGAGAAAAAGGACCCCAGCACCCAGCTGCTGCGCTTCATCGAGCGCGAACATCCGGGCGAGGCCGGTGTGGTGTACTGCCAGTCGCGCAAGCGGGTCGAAGAAGTGGCGGCCATGCTGGCGCAAACCGGCATCCATGCCTTGCCTTACCATGCCGGCCTTGACTTCAAGGTGCGCCAGGCCAACCAAAACCAGTTTCTGCGCAGCGAGGGCGTGGTGATGGTGGCGACCATTGCCTTTGGCATGGGCATTGACAAGCCCGACGTGCGTTTTGTCGCGCACCTTGACATGCCCAAAAATATCGAGGGCTATTACCAGGAAACCGGTCGTGCCGGGCGCGACGGCATGGCTGCTGACGCCTGGATGTGCTACGGCCTGCAGGACGTGGTTAACCAGCGCCGCATGATTGATGAAAGCCCGGCTGAAGAAGACTTCAAGCAGGTCATGCGTGGCAAGCTCGACGCCCTGCTGGGCCTGGCCGAAGCCACCGACTGCCGCCGCGTTCGCCTGCTGCGCTACTTTGATGAGGCCAGCCAGCCCTGTGGGAATTGCGACAACTGCCTGCAGCCGCCCGAGGTGTGGGACGCCACCGATGCCGCCCGCAAGCTGCTGTCCACCGTGTACCGGCTGCAGCAAGCCAGCGGCGTTTCTTTCGGAGCCGGTCACACCCTGGACATCGTGCGCGGCAAACGCACCGAAAAAGTGGTGCAGCGCGGCCACGAGAGCGTGAGCACCTTTGGCTTGGGCGCCGATTACAGCGAACACCAGTTGCGCGCCGTGATGCGCCAGCTGATTGCCGTGGGTGCCTTGCAGGTGTTTACCAGCGAGGGTTTCAGCACCCTGCACTTGACCGAAGCCTCGCGCGCCGTGCTGCGCGGCGAGGTACCGGTGCGGCTGCGTGAGTCCACCCACCAGCGCCCGGAAAAACGCAGCCGCAGCCGCACCGCGCCGGCACCGGTGGCGGCCAACTTGGGTCAGGACGCCATGGTGCGTTTCATCAACCTCAAGTCCTGGCGTTCCGAGGTGGCCAAGGCCCACAACCTGCCTGCCTATGTGATATTCCATGACGCCACGCTGGCGGCGATTGCCGAGCGCGCACCCCAGTCGCTGGCCGATCTGCAGCACATCAGTGGCCTGGGCACGCGCAAGCTGGAGGCCTATGGCGAAGCCGTGCTGGCGGTGATCACCGGCGCCTCTCCGGCGCTGGCCGTGGCGCAAGCCGCCTAGCAAAGCCTCATTTTTGCTACACTGTTTCCATGTTCTTGCATCAAATTCAGATCACAGGTTGCAGCGACCGGGGGGCCTGGCCCTGGCGTAACTGCTCTGCGCCACCCGCATTGTCCTGACGCCCTTCATCGCATCATCTGCAGGGGTGTCGGCGTGCTTCTTGACTGTTCAGCCCTCCTTAGAAAGATGCTCCCGTGATTTCCGAACCTGAATTCAATGCTTTAAGCGCCCAGGGCTTCAACCGTATTCCGGTTGTGGCGCAAGCTTTTGCCGACCTGGAAACCCCCCTTTCGCTCTACCTCAAACTGGCCAACAGCGCCCCTTTCAGTTTCTTGCTGGAGTCGGTGGTGGGCGGCGAGCGTTTTGGCCGCTACAGCTTCATTGGCTTACCTGCGCGCACGCTGCTTCGCGCCAGCGGCTTTGGCGATGCGGCGCGCACCGAGGTGGTGACCGATGGCGTGGTGGTGGAAACATCACAGGCCAATCCGCTCGACTTCATTGCCGATTATCAAAAGCGCTTCAAGGTGGCGTTGCAGCCCGGCATGCCGCGTTTTTGCGGCGGCCTGGCGGGCTACTTTGGCTATGACGCGGTGCGCTACATCGAGAAAAAGCTGCAGCACTCGTGCCCGCCTGACGAGCTGGGCTGCCCCGACATTCTGCTGCTGCAGTGCGAGGAACTCGCGGTCATCGACAACCTGTCGGGCAAGTTGTATTTGATGGTCTACGCCGACCCGGCCCAGCCGCAAGCCTACCAGCGCGCCACCGAACGCCTGGCACAACTCAAGGACCGCCTGAACCAACCGGTGCACGCGCCGCTGGTACTGGCCAGCGCGGGCCAGCCAGCGCTGCGCGACTTTGCCAAGACCGACTACATCGCCGCCGTGGAACGCGCCAAGGAGCTGATTGCAGGTGGTGACTTCATGCAGGTGCAGGTGGGCCAGCGTATCAAAAAGCCCTACACCCAGTCGCCGCTGAGCCTGTACCGCGCGCTACGCTCGCTCAACCCCAGCCCCTATATGTATTACTACAACTTCAGCGGCGCCGCAGCGGATGGGGCAGATTTTCATGTGGTGGGGTCCAGCCCCGAAATCCTGGTGCGCCAGGAGCAGGTCACTCAGGACGGCCAGGCCGTGCAAAAGATCACCATCCGGCCGCTGGCCGGCACCCGCCCGCGTGGTGCCACGCCCGAGCTTGACAAGGCGGCCGAGGTGGAACTCATCAATGACCCCAAGGAACGCGCCGAACACGTGATGCTGATCGACCTGGCGCGCAACGACATCGGCCGCATCGCCAAAATTGGCAGCGTCAAGGTCACGGACGCCTTTTGCGTCGAGCGCTACAGCCATGTCATGCACATTGTCAGCAACGTCGAAGGCACCTTGCTCGACGGCATGACCAGCATGGACGTGCTCAAGGCCACGTTTCCCGCCGGTACGCTCACCGGCGCGCCCAAGGTGCACGCCATGGAACTGATCGACCAACTCGAGCCCACCAAGCGCGGCCTCTATGGTGGCGCTTGCGGCTACCTGAGTTACGCCGGCGACATGGACGTGGCCATCGCCATTCGCACCGGCATCATCAAGGACCAAATGCTCTACGTGCAGGCCGCCGCCGGGGTGGTGGCCGACAGTGTGCCCGAGATGGAATGGCGCGAGACCGAAGCCAAGGCGCGGGCGCTGCTCAGGGCCGCTGAGCTGGTGGAAGAAGGGCTGGAGTAAGACATGAAAAAAATCAAATTGCTGATGATTGACAACTACGACAGCTTTACCTACAACATCGTCCAGTACCTGGGCGAGCTGGGTGCAGAGGTGAGCGTGGCGCGCAACGACGAAATCAGCCTGGCCGACATCGACGCGCGCCTGGCGGCGGGGGACCTGGACCGGCTGGTTATTTCCCCTGGCCCTTGCTCACCCGCCGAGGCCGGCATTTCGGTGGCCGCCATCCGGCACTTTGCCGGCAAACTGCCGATCTTGGGGGTGTGCCTGGGTCATCAGGCGATTGGTGCGGCCTTTGGCGGCAAGATCATCCGGGCGCAGCAGCTGATGCATGGCAAGACCAGCGTCATTACCACCACGCAAGAGGGCGTTTTTGCCGGGCTGCCCACGCAGTTCACGGTGAACCGCTACCACTCGCTGTCGATCGAGCGCGCCAGCTGCCCGGCTTGCCTGAAAGTGACGGCCTGGACCGATGACGGCGAAATCATGGGCATCAAACACACCAGCCTCGACATCGAAGGCGTGCAGTTTCACCCTGAGAGCATCCTCACCGAGCATGGCCACGCCATGCTGGCCAACTTTCTGAAACCTCGCGGGGCAGACCATGCGTCAAACAGTTGACCTGCGCAGTGACACCGTCACGCAACCGACACAAGCCATGCGTGCGGCCATGCTGGCGGCCCCCTTGGGCGACGACGTTTTTGGCGACGACCCCAGCGTCAACGCACTGCAGGCGCGTATTGCCGACATCACCGGCAAGGAAGCCGCCTTGTTCATGCCCACGGGCACGCAGAGCAATTTGTGCGCCTTGATGACCCATTGCGAACGTGGCGACGAGTACATCGTCGGCCAGAGTGCCCATACCTACCGCTATGAGGCCGGTGGCGCGGCGGTGCTGGGCAGCATCCAGCCGCAGCCCCTGGTGCAAGGCGCCAAGGGCGAGATGCAACTGGTCGACATTGCTGGCGCGGTCAAGCCCGACGACATTCATTTTGCCCGCAGCCGCTTGCTGTGCCTGGAAAACACCTGGAACGGCCACCCCATGACGCTCGCCTATCTGGCGCAGGCGACCGGTCTGGCCCGTGAGCGTGGCCTGGCCACGCACCTGGATGGCGCCCGCCTGTTCAACGCTGCGGTCGCCACACCCGAAGCCGGCACCCATGCCCATGCCGCAGCGCGGCACATTGCCAGCTATTTCGACAGCGTTTCGGTGTGCTTCAGCAAGGGACTGGGCGCGCCGGTCGGCTCGGCCCTGTGCGGCTCGCGCGCCCTGATCGACCGCGCCTTGCGCTGGCGCAAGATGCTCGGCGGTGGCATGCGCCAGTCTGGCATGCTGGCCGCCGCCGCCTCCTATGCGCTGGATCACCATGTTGAGCGCTTGGCGCAAGACCATGCGCTGGCACAACGTCTCGCCAAAGGGCTGGCCGGCATCGACGCCCTGACGGTGCGCTCGGCGCAGACCAACATTGTGTTTGTTGATGTCACCGGCGGGCATGGACCCGCCTTGCTGGCGTACTTGGCACAGCAGGGTGTGCTGGCCACCGGCCTGATTGGCCTGCGTTTTGTCACCCATCTGGACGTGGACGAGGCGGGTATCGACCATGCGCTGGCCTGCATCAAGCAGTTTTTCAGAGAACAGACTGGCACCGCCCCGGGCGCGCAGGCCGCCGGCTCGGCTGTCTATTGATCCCTTGGCGCCATGCCCGATACCCCACAATTGCTGATGTTCATCGCGGCTGGTTGGCTGCTCAACCTCACGCCCGGACCCGATGTGCTGTTCATTGTGAACCAGGCCCTCAAAAGCGGCGTGCGCGCCGGCTTGGTGGCGGCGCTGGGGATCGTCAGTGGCTGTTTTGTCCACGTGTTCGCAGCGGCCCTGGGTGTCGGCGCCTTGCTGGCCGCCTCAGTCACAGCCTTCACCGTGCTCAAGTGGCTTGGTGCCGCCTACCTGACGTGGATGGGCTTGCGCCTGCTGCTGAAGCGCCCGGGCGCCTCCGCCGTCGTCCCCGCACAGCCGGAGCCGGACCAGGCTGTGGTTGACATGCATCGCATTTATTTGCATGGCTTTTTGACCAATGTCCTCAATCCCAAAGTGGCGTTGTTCTTTCTGGCCTTCGTGCCACAGTTCATTGCCCCCGGCGCCACCGACAAAGTGGCTGTTTTTCTGCTGCTTGGCCTGCTGTTCAGCCTCAACTCGCTACCGATCAATTTTGGCTACGCCTGGCTTGCGGCCTGGGCCGCCAGTCGGGTGCAAGTGGTGCAGCGCACCCTGCACTGGCTGGACCGCATTGCCGGCGTCATGTTCGTCGGTTTTGGCCTCAAGCTGGCCATGTCCGACAATCCTGCCCATTAGTTTTTCAGAGATCACCATGCCCCAAGCCCTCAAGATCACCCCGCAGGAAGCGCTGTTGCGAACCATCGAGCACCGCGAGATTTTTCATGACGAGATGCTGCACATCATGCGCCAGATCATGGCCGGCGAATGGTCGCCGGTGATGCTGGCGGCGTTCATTACCGGTCTGCGCGTCAAGAAGGAAACCATTGGCGAGATCACGGCGGCGGCGCAGGTGATGCGCGAGTTCTCCACCAAGGTCCATGTGGCCAATACCACCCATTTGGTGGACATTGTCGGCACTGGCGGCGACGGCGCGCACACCTTCAATATTTCCACCTGCGCCATGTTTGTGGCCGCCGCAGCGGGCGCCAAAGTCAGCAAGCACGGTGGGCGCAGTGTCAGCAGCAAGAGCGGCAGCGCCGATGTGATGGAGTCGCTGGGGGTCAACATCAACCTCAAGCCCGAGGCCATCGCGCAGTGTATTGAACAGGTCGGTGTCGGTTTCATGTTTGCCCCAAATCACCACCCGGCCATGAAAAACGTGGCGCCGGTGCGCCGTGAAATGGGTGTCAAGACCATGTTCAACCTGCTCGGCCCCCTGACCAACCCGGCCGGGGCGCCGAACATTTTGATGGGTGTGTTTCACCCCGACCTGGTCGGCATTCAGGTGCGCGCGCTGGAGCGCCTGGGCACCGAACACGCGCTGGTGGTTTATGGCAAGGACGGCCTCGACGAGGTCAGTCTGGGCGCTGCCACGATGGTGGGCGAACTCAAAGACGGCAAGGTCACCGAGTACGAGATCCACCCTGAAGACTTCGGCATGGCCATGGCCAGCACACGCGCCTTCAAGGTCGAGACGCCCGAGCAGTCGCGCACCATGCTGCTGGGTGTGCTCGACAACGTGGCAGGTCCGGCCAAGGACATCGTGGTGCTCAACGCCGGTGTGGCGCTCTATGCCGCCAATGTGGTCAGCTCCATTCCGGACGGCATCAACAAGGCGCGTGCAGCCGTTGAATCAGGCGCCGCCAAGGCCAAGCTTGAAGCGCTGGTGACCACCGCCCACGCCTTGAGCGCGGCCTGACATGGGTTTATTGCAGACCGACGGGGCCTGGCTTGCCATGGGCGTCTCGGTGCTGTTTATCGTCGCGGGGCTGGTGCTGCACCGCGTGTTTGTCAACATACTTAAAAAAGGCTCGCAGGAGCCAAGCCAACATGACTGATATTCTGGAAAAAATTGTGGCGGTCAAGCGCGAGGAAGTCGCTGCAGCCATCCAACGCAAGTCGCTCGCGGCCATGCGTTTTGACGCCGAGAGCCGGGTGCTGACGCGCGACTTTGTGGGTGCCCTGCGCACGAAAATTGCCGCCGGCCAGCCCGCAGTGATTGCTGAAATCAAGAAAGCCAGCCCGTCCAAAGGCGTGTTGCGGGCCGACTTCATTCCGGCTGACATTGCCCAGAGCTACGCCGAATATGGCGCGGCCTGCCTGTCGGTATTGACCGACGTGCAATTTTTCCAGGGCTGCATCGATTACCTCAAGCAGGCGCGGGCATCTTGCCAGTTGCCGGTGCTGCGCAAGGATTTCATGGTCGACGCCTACCAGGTCTACGAGTCGCGGGCCATGGGTGCAGATGCCATTTTGCTGATCGCTGCCTGCCTCGACGACGCGCAAATGAAGGACTTTGAGCAAATTGCCCACAGTCTCGACATGGCGGTGCTGGTTGAGGTGCACGACGCGGCAGAGTTGACGCGCGCCCTCAAGCTCACCACCCCGCTGATCGGCGTCAATAACCGCAATCTCAAAACCTTTGAGGTCTCTTTGGACACGACCCTGGCCCTGATGCGCGACATTCCAGCTGATCGGCTGCTGGTGTGCGAAAGCGGCATTCATCACCGTGACGACGTGCTGCGCATGGGCGCCGCCGGTGTCAATGCCTTTTTGGTGGGCGAGGCCTTCATGCGCGCCGACGAACCCGGCGAAGCCCTGGCGGCGTTGTTTGGCTGAGCAGCAAGGCTGACGTGTTGACGCCCGACCTGTTTGCCACGCCAGCGGGCCAGTTGCAAAGCGCCGACGCTGGCGATTGGCCGGTGGCATCTGGCTGGCAAGCCCTGGTGGATCGGTTTTTTGAAGCACCTGCCGGCATCGGGCTGCTGGCTTTTTTGCAGCAGCGGCTGGATGCTGGCGCGGTCATTTTTCCACCGCAACCCTTGCGCGCCCTGGCTTTGACGCCGCCCGAAACCGTGCGTGTGGTGATTTTGGGGCAAGACCCCTACCACGCGCGTGGTCAGGCCGAGGGCCTGGCCTTTTCGGTCGCGCCAGGGGTGGCTTTGCCGCCGTCCTTGCGCAATATTTTCAAGGAATTGCAGCGTGACCTGGGCCTGCCTGCGCCGCCCTTTCCCGTGCCGGGGGGCAGTCTGGTGCGCTGGGCGCGCCAAGGGGTGTTGCTGCTCAACACCTGCCTGACCGTTGAAGAAGGGCAGCCTGCCAGCCATGCCGACAAAGGCTGGGAGGTGTTGACCGATGCCGTCATCAGGCAGGTCGGTGCCGGCCCTGAGCCGGTGGTTTTCATGCTCTGGGGTCAGCATGCCCAGGGAAAACGGGCGCTGATCGATGTCACGCGCCACTTGGTCCTGTGCGCCAACCACCCCTCGCCCCTGTCGGCCTTGCGACCACCGGTGCCCTTCATCGGTTGTGGCCATTTTTCTCAGGCCAGCGTCAGGTGCAAGGTGGCTTTTGCTGCCGCTTGACCGAAAAAAACAAAACCAGGCTTCCGAAAAGCAGAACTTAATGGCATAATCCGGGGTTCACCGTGGAGAGGTGGCCGAGTGGTTAATGGCAGCAGACTGTAAATCTGCCC
>JAQSDS010000027.1 GCA_029946045.1 Rhodoferax sp. | reverse complement strand
CACCGTCGTGGTGTCTTCACCGTCTTCGTTGATGTCGGTCACCTTGGCGGTCGCATTCGCACCCTCCACGCTGGTGGCCTCGAAGTTGCCGCCGTTGATGGCCGTTACCGTGGCTGTCACGGTCTGGCTGTCAACATAGACGTCCGGGTTGGCGGTTGTAATTGTCAGGCTGCCTTTGCCGTCGGTATCAAGCTCGACTGTGCGTGTGCCCGTCTCGCCGGCAATTTGCACGGTCACACTGGAGGTGCCGTCAGGGGCGTTGGTCAGCGCAAAGTTGAAGGTCACGCTCTCAGCGTTCTCGTTGACGTCGGCTGTCGTGACCGTCACGCCAGTGATGTCAATCGTGTCTGTAATCCGTGCCGTGGCTGTGGCTGCACTAAAGTCCACTGCCTCAAAGTTGCCACCTATGACGGCACTGACCGTGGCGGTGAGGCTGCTCGGGTCAACGTAAACATCGCTGTCTTTGGTGTTGACCACCAGGGTGCCTTCGGTGTCGCCCGCGGCGATCACGATGTCACCCAGGTTGGTGGTGATGGTCACTGCGCTCTCGCCCGGGTTGCTCAAAGTGGCGGTAAAGGTGACGCTGGCTGCGTCTTCGTTGACGTTGCTGGTCGCCAGGCTCACCGTGGTGGTGTCACCTTCACCCACAATATCGGTGATATCGGCCGTCGCTGTTGCACTAGCAACGTTGACCACCTCGTAGTTGCCACCCGTCACACCGGTGACGGTGGCTGTGACGCTGGACGGATCTTTGTAGGCATCTGGGTCGTTCGTGGGAATAAACAGCGTGCCGGTGCCATTGGCACCAATAGCGACGTTGTACGTGGTCTCACCCACCAGCACCTGGGCCGTAGCTGCGCCCTGTGGAACATTGGACAGGGAAATGTTGAAGGTCACACCGGCGTCGTTTTCGGTCACATCGTTGGCGCTGATGCTGGCCCTGGTGACATCCCCATCATCCACAATAGTGGCCGTTGCACTGGCGCCCACGATAGACAGGTTCTCAAAATTGCCGCTATCCCTCAGGCTCACGCTGTTGACGGTGCCGGTAACGGTGGTGGCACCTTGCACGTAGTTTTCGTCGGCACGGCTGTTAACTGTCACGTCGGTGAACAAGCTGCCGGCGGCAATGGTCACGGTTTGTTCAACACCACCAATGGTCACGTTCAGGACCAGGTCGGTCTGCGGTGCGGCATCCACGCTGAAGCGGAAGGTGAGCTCGTTGCCCTCAATGACATTGTTCACGTCACCCTCACCACCCAACACGGTGACGCCCACCGAGACCGGTGTGGTGTCGATGGTGTCGTTGACGACGGTGGTAACGTTCTGGTCAGTCACCGTGATTTCGAGGAAGCCGCCACCTTGCACCGTATCAACCGAGGCCTGCAAGGTTTCGCCATCTTTATAAACGTCATCGCCCTGGACGGGCACCAGCACCGAGCCGGTATTGGAACCTGCCGGTATGAGGATGACCGCACCATTGCTTAGAGTGACGGTCATATCAGTTAGGGCCGGGTCAACCAGGGTCACGGTGTAGGTGACACCCCCACCTTCGAACACAGCAGGGTCAGCGGTGAGCACCATGGTGGTCGCCGTGAGGGTTTCAGGATTCGACTGCAGATCGGGCGCCAAGTCTGGGGCTGTGTAGTTGTAGTTGTAAGACAGCGGATCAACGCCTTCGGTAATGCGCAGCAACTGCACAAAGGTGCTGCCGCCGTCGGCACCACCGCCACCACCCAGGCCGGCCGCCGTGGCTTCAAGCTGGGTGCTCAGGTCGGTGCCACGCTCCAGCGCTTGCAGCACGGTGTCGGCCGTGGCAGCAGGTGCGCCCACAGCGCTGTCTTGCGCGGTGGGGCGTTGGTCTGACTCAGACACGTTTTCGTCAAGGCGCAATACCTGGTTGGGGGCCACGGCCAGCAGGCGACCGTCGTCCATCAGCATTTCTACCTGAACATCACCCACGGTGCGGATGGTTTCGCCCTTTTGCAGGACATCCCCGGCCTTGAGCTCGCGGCTGACGCCTTGCTCGTTGACTGCAAAGGCTTTACCCGTGCCGGTGATGGCGGCGACAGATGCGATTTGGGCCATGATGATCTCCAGTTAAGAAATGGGGTCTGAGCAAACGCGCTCAGGGAATGGGAATGTATGAGTCGCAGAATAGGACGATCAAAACCGCTTGGCTATTGGACTTAGGTACAGATTTGAAGATGAATGATGAGGGTTAACACGGGGGTCAGGGGGAACTGGGGGCAAAGGCATTCGCGGCGGGGGCGCCGCTCCCACAAGGCGCTGGTCCCACAAGGCGCCGGTCCCCAATGCGCGACATGGGTCTACCGGAATACAGCCCGTTTGCGGTGAGTGAGGTCATGGCCACCGACCTGGCCCGACAAGCCGCCAGGCATTTTTGGGCTTCACTTGCGGCGCATCCACTGGTCAGCGAGCCGCTACGCCAAGTAGCCGACACCATGGCTGCGTGAGGTGTTTGGGCATGTTGTGGGGTCAAGTCCTGCGAAACGGACTTGTAGGCCTTCGTTTGGGAGGTGCGCCCTGGTACTGGCCGGCGTCAAACGACTGTCTCTGGCTCAGCAATTCGTCGCCGTCAAGGCGCTCTGCCAGGTTCTCCAGGTCGCTTTTCGATACCCCGATGGCTTCAAAATGCGCGCGCCAGGTGTTGACAACCCCGATGACCTGAGCGACTTGTGCCGCGGCCTGGGCCGGCGCAAGCCCAAAAGCATCGCACTGTGACATCGCGTTGGTCAGAGTGGACTCTTGCCCGTGCACCCCGCAGATGAACTCTTGATAGCCCTGGCCGGAGTTGGTGGGCAGTACGTCATACGCCGGCGCCAGCCTCAGCCGTCCATTGGCGGCGGGGTTCACGACCAAGAGCGCGTGGTTCTTCTCATGGTCGTCGGTGTTGTCAACCAGGATGTTGAACACCATTCGGCGGAACAGCTCTTGGGCATCGGCCAGATGTGCGTCGCCCTGGGTGACGCCGATTCTGCGCAGGACTCGGGCGAGCTGCGGGTAACCCATTTCTGGCTCGGTACCGGCTGCAGTGGCCGCCCTGATGGCGGTGCCCGCCGAAATGCTGTGAATCCGTCGGCCGTCCACACGGTCGAATCGCCGAATGGCCACGGCATTGGCCGCCGCCAGGTGAATAACCTGGGTCTGGGCGACGTTGATACCGGCCTGGGCTGCCAACGTCATGGTTGCGTGTTCGATGAGCGGAGCGTCAACGTACTCGTTGTTGAAGAACTTGATGACCCATTGCTCGCCCTCGATGTCGATAAGCGCCTTGGGCTTCGCGCCGCCTAAAGGGCTGCCACCGCCTTCAATGATTTGGGCTTCGAGCGTAGTCAGGGCATCGCCAGCTTCAATCTTGGCCACCACCTCGCTAAGTTTTTGGGCTTGCGAAAACCGGGGCAAGGGGCCGCCTTTTCGGGGGAGGTAGGTGGTGGGCGAAGTTGAAACGCCTAATGCACCGAAGCGGTCGTCACCAGCGTAGTACAAATACTCCATGAGGGAGAGTCGCTTGGGCTTGTCGACGAAGCGAATGACCTTCTCGCCCCAGCGGTCCGGGCGCGCGTCATCCACGGCTCCGACTGCGCGGGGCGCGTTGGCGCTCAATCGCCCGGGCGGGGAGAACTCGTTGTCCACAAGGGGCAGGTCCTCGCTGAGCGCAAACCCGTTGGCCAACCAGTCCCCGGCGTAGTGGAGCGAGACGCCCTTGCCGGAGGCCACCAGCTTCAACGCACCCACGTAGCGAGGCGTCGGGTCTCCCAGGTACCAAAGGTACAAGTCATCCAGGCGCATTTCAGTCCTTGCTGTTGTGTGGGGTTGCTGCTCGCATATGGGCATCTGCGGAGGCCTGCGCACGGGCAAGGCCTAGCGCCACCGCTTCCCGAACATTCAGCTCGAGCGCGCCCTGATCATGCTCCGGTGCCGCCAAGTTTCCCAGTTCGCCATCTCGGTTGATGAGCCACAGAGCACTTGCGACGATGCCGAGGCTCACCGTGGGGTCGCCGGCTTCGAGACGCTGGAGCGTGGAAAGCGTGACCCCCAAGCGCTTTGCCCAGGTGCGCAGCGATTCCTTGCGGCGTAAGCGGGCCACCGCCAGGTCGGCACCCAGTTTCTGGAGTGCGCCCAAAGTGGCCGGAGGCAGTTGTCGGATGGCTTTGGTTGTTTTTGACATACCGATATTTTGGTACAAAAAGTGTCAATTTGCAACTTCTTATCGGTACATACCGAGTATCCTAGCAAGCTGTGCCCTTCCACATTCCGGGTGAATTCCAGAAACTCACCCAGATGCAGGGTGATGACATCCACCAAAATCGGAAGCAGCAGGGTCTGGTAGTCATCGACCATGGATTTTCCCGGTGGCCGCAATATCGCGCAGCAGCGGAGCTCTGGCTTCGTCCAGGCTGGTTTTTTCGCTGAGCACAAAGCATTCAAACAGCCCTGCTTCTACGCTTGCGGCCCATAGCCGTTGTGTCTTGTGGACTGGTCACTTTCGGTTTACTGAGATTGCATTTAAGTTAAGTGACTATTAAAATAGTCACTTCCACTGAAAAAAGTTTACCCATAGGCTATAGTGACTGCTAAGGTAGGCATTTTATGAAACACATCATTCATTCTTCGGAAGACCTCGGGCTCGCACTACGGGCCGTGCGCAAGAGCGCCAAGCTGCGCCTTGACGACCTGTCTCAGACTGCTTGTGTGAGCAAGCAGACCACAGCAAATCTAGAAAAAGGAAAGCCCACCGTCCAATTTGGCAAGGTTCTTCAGCTTCTGAAGGAGGTGGGGCTCACTCTTAGCGTTGACTTGCCAGAATCGGCATTGCCAGCCTTGCGTCGCGTTCAAAGGGAAGCGCTTGAGCGAAGCTCGGTGAACTTGGCGAACAGTGTGAACACCAAGACGGACCATGCGTAGCCTGAACGTTTTCGTTGACGACAGGCTTGTTGGCACCCTTAGCGAGGGCAACAACCTCTGGGTCTTTGATTACGACCTGGCGTGGGTCGCATGGGACCGCAGCTTTGATTTGTCCCCAGCGCTTGCGCGCGGCACACTGCGTCACGAAGACGGTGGCACGATGCGGCCGGTGCAGTGGTATTTTGACAACCTGCTGCCCGAAGAGTTGCTTAGAAAAGCCGTCGCCAATGAAGCTGGCATCAAAGACCATGACGACGCGTTCGCTTTGCTGACGTACTTGGGAGCAGAGTCCGCGGGGTCGCTGACACTGCTTGCACCGGGCGTTCCGCTGCCCGACGAGTTCACCCTGAGCGAGCTGACAAACGAATCTTTGAGTCAGCGCATTCGGGACCTTCCCAGGCAAACGCTTTCAAAGGGAGCACCCAAGCAAATGTCAATGGCGGGCGCACAGCACAAGATGCTGGTGGTCGTCAAAGGGGCTGCGCTCTACGAGCCTGTAGGCGCCACGCCCTCGACGTACGTTCTCAAACCCGACCATCCAGACACCCCGACCTATCCAGCCTCGGTGTTCAACGAGTTTTTCACCATGCGACTCGCCAAAGCGGCTCGCTTGAACGTCCCGTTTGTCGATATGCGGTATGTGCCTGAGCCGGTGTACCTCATCGAACGGTTTGACAGGCTTGTCGATAAAAAATCGCTACGCACGACTGACCGCTTGACGGCCCCAAAGGTCAGTCGGCTGCACATCATTGACGCCTGCCAACTGCTGAATAAAGACCGCACGTTCAAACACTCAGGCGCAACACTGGAGGCCCTCTCGCAAGTCATTGACCGGACAACCAACAAGCTGGCAACACGCAATGGGCTGTTCCGGTGGCTGGTTTTCAACATCCTGGTTGGGAACGACGACTGCCACCTAAAAAACCTCTCCTTCCATGTTCGCCCTGACGGCATTTGGTTGGCACCGCACTACGACCTGCTGTGCACGGGAAGCTACCACACCAAAACATTCGCAGACGAGCGCGCCACCTGGGACCAAGTGCAGATGACCTTCCCACTACCCGGCGCAAAGACCTTTGGCGACGTGACCTTGGGTGCTGTATTGGCCGCGGCGCGGCAGCTCGGAATGCCAGAACCTACCGCAAGACGTATCGTGCAAGAAGTGACTTCCCGCGTGGAAAAGGCTTTTGCAATCATCGTTGCGGAACACGAAGCAGATTCAAAAAAAACACCACCAGAACGAGCCGTTTACTCGGCTGTTGAAGCTCGCCTTCTGCGAGTGGTTCAGCACATCACACTCAAGGACATGTTGCCGCGTTTGAGGGGCACGCAAAGCTAATGCGCAAGTGCGGGTGGGAGTCATCCACCGCCGTGGTGGTATTGCCTATGCTCCCCATCTTTCTGCCAGGGGACATTCGCGGCGAGGGCGCCGCTCCCACAGAGATACAGCTCCCACAGAGATACAGCTCCCACAGAGATACAGCTCCCACAGAGATACAGCTTCCACAGAGATACAGCTTCCACAGAGATACAGCTCCCACAGAGATACAGCTCCCACAGGGATGCAGCTTCCACAGGGATACAGCTTCCACAGGGAGATTGCTCCCACAGGGGGCGGGTACCTTGTAGGAGGCTCGCCCTCGGGCCGATGGCTGTTTTGGCAGCGACTTACACCAGGTCGTTGTCGCCGTCCATGGGCAGCAGTTGCAGGCGATTGTTCAGGCTGGCCCGGGTTTCGCGTCGCTCAAGCAGCTTGGCCTGGGCGGCCTCAGGCAGGTCGGTGAACTGGATCACGCCACGGGTAATCAGCACGTCGATCAGGTCTTCGAGCACCCGCACCAGGCTGGTGTCGGTCTGGCTCAGGACGGCAACTTTGTCGGGCTGGGTCATGGCTTGGGCTCCGCCGCAGGGGTTAAAGCGGGCTCGGGCGAGGCGGCCAGGCGCAACACCAGTTGCAAGCGGTCACGCACACCAAGTTTCTCAAAAATGGCACCCAGATGGGCCTTGACGGTGCGCTCGGAAATAAACATCTTGCCGGCCACTTCTTTGTTGGAGCGGCCAGCCGACACGGCGCGGGCCACCTGTATCTCGCGCGCAGACAGCAAGCCCCAGGCATTGGGGCTGGTGCCGGGTGCGGCGGCTAGCGGCGCCTGCGCTTTGCTGACGGCTTGCTGGGCTGCCAGGGCGGCGTTGGTCGAGCCCACCAGGCGCTGCAGCAGGTCAGGGCCTACCCACAAGCCACCGTGTTCTATGACCAGCGCCACTTCTTGCAGCAGCGCGGGCACGCCATAAGCATGGGTGTAACCACGTGCGCCGTCGTTCAGCGCGCGCAGGCCCTCGGTGGGCTCGGGCACACCCGACACCACCACCACGCGGGCATCGGGCTTGGCCTGCAAAATTTGGCGCAAGGCTTGCGGCCACTCGGTGTCGGTGTTGCTCAGCCAGACCAGGCTTTGGGCCGTGGCCAAGGCGGCCAAACGCGCCAACAAGGCGTCGGCTTGCAGCGGTGCTATGCCCGGAAACGCCTCTTGCAGGCGCTCGGGCAAGTGTGAGGCTGGACCGGAAAGAAAGAAGTGTTGAGTACTCATCGTTCAGTCATCGCGTTGGATTTGGCACGCAGCACGGGTTTGAGCAGATAGGACAACACGGTTTTCTTGCCGGTCATGATGTCCACCTGCGCCACCATGCCAGGAATGATGGGCAGGCTCGGCCCCAAACTGGATTTAAGCGTGCGCACGCGAACATGATAGAACGCGTTGCCCTTTTCATCAAGCACCGAGTCGGCGCCAATCAGAAAGACCTCGGCCTCCAGGCCACCGTAAATAGAGAAGTCGTAGGCGCTGAACTTGACCATGGCCGGCTGGCCAGGGCGCAAAAAGCCGATGTCTTTGGGCGTGATTTGCACCTCAAGTATCAATGCGTCGTCTAAGGGCACGACCTCGATCACCTCTTTGCCGGGCTGGACCACAGCGCCAATGGTGTTGACCAGCAGGCGCTTGACGGTGCCGCGCACCGGGGACTTGATGTCGGCCTGCTTGACCTTGTCTTGCAGCGCCACCCCGCCCTGCGACAGGCTGGCAATCTTGCTCATGGTGTCAGACAGCTCAGCGCTCATCTGGTTGCGGCTGGTGAGCTGAACCTCGTTGATCTTGCTGTTGGCTTCCTGAATGGCCGACTGCACCCGGGCAATCTGGGCCGTGGCTTGCTCGCGGTCACCGCGCAAGCGGGCCATTTGCTGGTCTAGCCGCATCATTTCAACCTCGGACACGGCACC
>JAQSDS010000026.1 GCA_029946045.1 Rhodoferax sp. | reverse complement strand
TCGCAGCCCAGGCGCTGCAACAGGGCTTTCAGAAAAAACCGGTTCGAGTTGTAGATAGCGCCAGGCGCCATGTGTTCGGGTGCCACTGCTCCAGGCATGACCAGTTCGTCACCGGTTGAAAACAGCGCCACCCGGGGCCGGCGCGCCACGGGCAAGGCAGCCATGCCAATGCTGGCCGCCAAACCGAGTTCGGCAGGCGTCAAGCGCGCACCTTTTGCCAACACCACCGCGCCCCGTGTCACGTCTTCACCAGCGCGGCGTATCCACTGTCCGGGTTGGGGCGCTCCATTGATCCGCACCAGGCCATCGGGCAGAAGCTCGCAGTCTTCTTGTATCACCACGGCATCGGCGCCCAGAGGAATTGGCGCACCAGTAAAAATCCGCGCCACGGTCTTGGGTGCAAGGCAGGTGCCGACGCTGCCTGCCGGAATCCGCTGGGACACAGGCAAAGCCTGGGTCAGACCGTCCAGGTCGGCGCAGCACAGCGCATAACCATCCATGGAGCTGTTGTCTTGCGGCGGAACTTGCAAAGCGGACACCAGGTCCTGCGCCAATACCCGGCCGTCCGCGTCAAAGGTGGCAACCTGATCCACACCATCGAGCACAGTGGCATGGGCCAGCAACTGGGCCAGCGCATCGTCCAACGACTTCATGGGTTTGGCAGCGGGACGTTCGGTACTCATGCGACATTCTCAAAATCATAATCAAAACGCGCGCCTTGGGAGACCAGCCAATCCACCACGGCGTCCGCGTCGTTGAGGTCGAGCACCGGCAACTGGGTCGGCACCGGCAATTGCTCCGGCGAATCGGTTGCAATGGCTGTGATGAAGTGGTCTTCAAAGTAGCGCGCGGGTTTGCCTGTGGTAGCGCGCCAGACCTCTATTTTTTGCAAATCAGAGTCTTTAAAGCCTTCCACCAACACCCAATCCACGCCCTGGTCCAATTCGGCAAGCAGCTGGTGCACGGTGGGCCGCGTGGGAACTTCAAATTCACGCATCAAGGCCAGGCGCTGGTCCGAGGCGACCACCACTTCAAAAGCACCGGCCTCGCGATGGCGGTAGGTGTCCTTGCCAGCGTGGTCAATGTCGAACCGGTGATGGGCATGTTTGACCACCGACACGCGCAAGCCCTTGAGACGCAAAGCCGGAATCAAACGTTCAACCAGCGTGGTTTTACCGGAACCGGAAAACCCGGCAAAGCCAACGACCTTCATGAACAATGACAGGTAATAAAGGATTTGATGGCCTGCACATCCGCCGCCATGTCGACCACCCGCTTGGGCAAGGCTTCGATGCCGTTGAACTTGGGCGGCCGGTCAGGTTCGCGGCCCGTGGCCTCAATGATGGTGGCAGCAAACTTGATGGGCAGCGCGGTTTCGAGCACGATCATGGGCACACCCGCCTGCACGTGCGCGCGAGCCACCTTGACACCATCGGCGGTGTGCGTGTCGATCATCATGCCGTGCGTCTGGTATACGTCCTTGATGGTGGCCAGGCGGTCGGCATGGCTGCTCTTGCCACTGTCAAAGCCATAGTGACTGGCGGCCCGGCTGAATGCGGGATGGGCTTCGAGGTCAAAGAAACCGACGCGCGCCAGGGCATCACCAAACAGGGCTTTTGTGCGCGCACCGTCGCGGCCTAGCAGGTCAAATACAAAGCGCTCGAAGTTGCTTGCCTTGGAAATATCCATCGACGGACTGGAGGTCTCGTGCGTGTCGGCACTGCCGCGCACCCGGTACACGCCGGTCTTGAAAAATTCGTCGAGCACGTCGTTTTCGTTGGTCGCCACCACCAGGCGGGCGATGGGCAAGCCCATCATGCGCGCCACATGGCCGGCACAGACATTGCCAAAATTGCCGCTTGGCACCGTGAAGCTGACTTTGTCAGTGTTCTTTTGCGTGGCCTGAAAATAACCGGCAAAGTAGTAAACCACTTGCGCCAGCAAGCGTGCCCAATTGATTGAATTGACGGTGCCAATCTTGTAGCGACGCTTGAAGTCCAGGTCGTTGCTGACGGCCTTGACCATGTCCTGGCAGTCGTCAAACACGCCATCGACGGCAATGTTGAAGATGTTGTCGTCCATCAAGCTGAACATTTGCGCCTGCTGGAACGGGCTCATGCGGCCCTGCGGGCTGGTCATGAAAACGCGCACGCCCTTTTTGCCGCGCATGGCGTATTCGGCCGCGCTGCCGGTGTCGCCGCTGGTCGCGCCCAGAATGTTGAGTTCTTCGCCCCGGCGTGCCAGTTCATATTCGAACAGGTTACCCAGCAACTGCATGGCCATGTCCTTGAAGGCCAGCGTCGGGCCATTGGACAAGGCCTCCAGCCAAATGCCGTTCTCCAGCGGACGCAGCGGCACAATCTCTGGCGAACCAAACACCTCCAAGGTGTAGGTCTTGCGGCACAAAGCTTTCAGGTCGGCCGCAGGGATGTCGTCAATGTAGAGCGACAACACTTCAAAAGCCAATTCGGCGTAGCCCTGATTTTGGTAAACGCTGCGCCAACGGCTCAAGCTGGCATCATCGACCTTGGGGTAATGCGCAGGCAGATACAAGCCGCCATCGGGCGCCAGGCCTTCGAGCAGGATGTCGCAAAAATGCTTGGGGCTTTGGTCGCCCCGGGTCGAGATGTATTTCATGTCAGGCCAACTCTTCCTTGCGAATGCGGGTGATGGGCTCAAGCACCGTTGGCAAGGCCTGCATTTTGCCAATGGCAGCATTCATATCGGCTTCGAGGCAGTCGTGGGTCAGAATGATCACATCGGTTTGCGGCACCTGGGGCTGACCGGCAGTCGCCTCGGTCTTGATTTCATCGGCTTCGCGCTGCAGCACAGCGTCAATGCTGATGCCGGCACCGGCCAAAATGCCGGTGACTTTGGCCAGCACCCCGGTCTCGTCCGCGACGCGCAAACGCAGGTAGTAGCTGGTCACCACCTCGCCCATCGGCATAACCGGCAAGTTGCTCATGGCATTGGGCTGGAAAGCCAGATGCGGCACACGCTGCGCAGCGTCTGCGGTGTGCAGTCGGGTGATGTCTACCAGGTCGGCAATGACCGCGCTGGCCGTGGGCTCGGCGCCAGCGCCCTTGCCGTAATACAGCGTGGTGCCCACGGCGTCGCCCTGCACCACCACGGCGTTCATGGCGCCTTCCACGTTGGCAATCAGGCGCTTGGCAGGAATCAGGCAGGGGTGCACCCGCAACTCAATGCCCTTGGGCGTGCGCTTGGTGATGCCCAATAGTTTGATGCGATAGCCCAGTTGCTCGGCGTATTTGATGTCGGCGGCACCCAGCTTGGTGATGCCTTCGACATACGCTTTGTCAAATTGCACCGGAATGCCAAAGGCTATTGCCGACATGATGGTGGCTTTATGCGCCGCGTCAACACCTTCGATGTCAAAGGTGGGATCAGCCTCGGCGTAACCCAGGGCTTGCGCCTGCTTGAGCGCCACGGCAAAGTCCAGCCCCTTGTCGCGCATTTCGCTCAGGATGAAGTTGGTGGTGCCGTTGATGATGCCGGCGATCCACTGAATGCTGTTGGCCGTCAGGCCTTCGCGCAGCGCCTTGATGATGGGAATGCCGCCAGCTACCGCAGCCTCAAAAGCGACCATCACGCCCTTGGCGGATGCCGCCGCGAAAATCTCGGTGCCGTGCACAGCCAGCAAGGCCTTGTTGGCCGTCACCACGTGTTTGCCCGCCGCAATGGCCTCGAGCACCAACGTCTTGGCAATGCCATAACCACCAATGAGCTCGATCACGATATCGATGTCGGGATTGGCGATCACGGCGCGGGCGTCGTTGACCACGGTCACATCCGGACCCACCAGCTCGCGGGCGCGGGTCACGTTGAGGTCGGCCACCATAGTGATCTCAATGCCGCGGCCGGCGCGGCGCTTGATTTCTTCCTGGTTGCGAAGCAATACATTGAAGGTACCCGATCCGACCACCCCGATACCCAACAGACCAACTTGAATAGGTTTCATAAAAATTTAATAGGGAAAATGAATTAGTTACTGTGCCGCTTGCGATAGCCTTCGAGAAATTTGGCAACGCGGCCAATGGCCTCGCGCAAATCGTCCTCATGCGGCAAAAATACCATGCGAAAGTGATCTGGTGCCGGCCAGTTAAAACCTGTGCCCTGTACCAGCATGACCTTGGTCTCCTGCAGCAATTCCAGAAAAAACTGCTGGTCGTCGGTAATCGGGTACATCACCGGATCGAGTTTGGGGAACATGTAAAGCGCTGCGACGGGCTTGACACAACTCACACCCGGAATGGCGGTAATGAGTTCATAGGCCAAGTCGCGCTGGCGGCGCAAGCGCCCGCCTTCGCACACCAAGTCATTGATACTCTGATAACCGCCCAAAGCAGTCTGAATCGCCCATTGCCCTGGCACATTGGAGCAAAGCCGCATGTTCGAGAGCATGTTGAGCCCCTCGATGTAGTCTTTGGCCGGTTTTTTGTCGCCAGAGACAATCATCCAGCCAGCGCGATAACCACACGAGCGGTAGCTTTTGGACAGCGAGTTGAAGGAAAGCGTCAACACATCATCGCTCAGCGACCCCATGGCCGTGTGTTTGACACCGTCGTACAGCACCTTGTCATAGACCTCGTCAGCAAAAATGACCAGGCCATGTTCACGCGCGATTTGCACCAGGCCTTTCAGCAACTCGTCGGAGTACATGGCACCGGTTGGGTTGTTGGGGTTGATCACCACCAGGCCCTTGGTTCGCGGCGTGATCTTGGCGCGAATATCGTTCAGGTCAGGCATCCAGCCATTGGCCTCGTCACACAGGTAATGCACCGGCGTGCCGCCCGACAGACTGGCCGCAGCCGTCCACAAAGGGTAGTCTGGCGACGGCAGCAACAGTTCATCGCCATCGTCGAGCAAGGCGTTGGTGGCCATCACAATGAGTTCACTGGCACCATTCCCCAAATAAATATCGTCAAGCGTGACCCCCTTGATGCCCTGTTTCTGGGACTCGTGCATGACCGCCTTGCGCGCCGCAAAAATGCCCTTGCTGTCCGAATAAGCCGCCGAATTAGGCAGGTTGCGGATCATGTCCTGCTGGATTTCTTCCGGGGAATCAAAGCCAAACACGGCCAGATTGCCAATGTTGAGCTTGATGATCTTGTGGCCTTCTTCTTCCATCTGACGCGCCGCATCCATGATGGGGCCGCGAATGTCATAACAAACGTTGGCCAGTTTGGCTGATTTACGTATGGTTTTCAAAGTCCCTCCGGGCGTGGTCGCCAAGTGGCGAAACCTATAATTTGAACACAAGTCTTGCCCTGTCCGATTTCACCCAAAGCCGTTTCCACAACCCGCCCTGCTTCATGAAAATCCACCCCGACATCATCAACGTCCCTTTCATCAGTTCCTACGGCAAGGGTTGGGTGCAGGTGGCGGGTGAACAACTGACCCGCAGCGTGGTACTTTCGTCGGACGGCAAGCAGTTTGACTGGTCATGCGCGCGCTTTGAAGAACTGACGGCAGCACACTTTGAACAACTGGCGCAGTTAAAACCCGAGTTGGTTATTTTTGGCAGTGGCGAGCGCTTGCGCTTTCCAAATCCAGCCCTGACCCGTGCCCTGATCGAGTGTCAAATTGGCATTGAATCCATGGACACCCAGGCCGCCTGCCGCACTTACAACATACTGGCTGGTGAAGGCCGTCATGTGGCCGTGGCCTTGCTGATGGAGTCGTTCAGCGAATGACGTCCATAGGCACACGATCACAAGGTTGATGTCGCCTCTTGATAAAAACGCCAGTCAAATCAGAGTAAAATACGAGCCTTGCAGTCGGGGGCGCACATGCGCATAAGAGGATAGTGTCCACGACTTGAGAGACCGACGCATCCTGTCACACGAGATCGAAAAAACATGGCGATAGTTGTCAATAAACCCATCCCTGAATTTGAATCTAATGCTACTGGTGGTATTCGGGTCACCAATACCTCTCACGTCGGTCATGTTGTCATCCTTTATTTTTACCCCAAAGACAACACACCCGGTTGTACCACCGAAGCCATGCAGTTTCGCGACAAATACAAAGATTTTGTCAAGGCGGGGGCCACGGTTTTTGGCGTGTCTCGCGACAACATGCGTTCCCACGAAGAGTTCAAAACAAAACTAGAACTCCCGTTCGAACTGATTGCCGATACCGAAGAAAAAATGTGCCACATGTTCGGTGTGGTCAAGAACAAGATCATGTACGGCAAAAAGGTCAAGGGCATCGAGCGCAGTACCTTCCTTATTGGTGCTGACGGCCTGCTCAAAGAAGAGTGGCGCGGTCTCAAGGTGCCGGGCCATGTGGACGATGTTCTGAATGCCGTCAAGGAACTTCAAAAATCACCTGCTCTGGCCTGAGAACTCCCAGGGGTTCTGATCCAACCCAATAACTGTACCCGGAAGTACCGTCACAAGGCTCATGCATAATCAATCGCATGCCGAAGACCACATTCTGTATCCTGAAAAAGCCGCCCGGTTGACCTGGCGGCTTTTTCGTTTTTGAACTCGCCATCATCCTAACGCGCAGGAGTTTTAAATGCCTTTGCCCACTGCCCCTTCCAAACGTGCCGCTTTGTTGTCGCTGCAGGACTTCAACGTGCCTGCCCGACCCAAAGCCAAAAGCAGCGCGCAAAAACCGCAGCCACCCAAGGTGCCTGAAGCGCAAGTGACAGCGCAGCAAAAAACCACACTTCCCCAGAGCGCCGTGCCAGCAGCAGCGCCCGCTACGACCCTGGCACCCACTTCCAAGCGCCGGCGTGAGCCAGCGCCTGCAACGCAGACAGCAGCCCGCCCCAAACGCCGTTTGGAAGGCCCCAGCAAGCTTTTTGTGCTGGACACCAACGTGCTGCTGCACGACCCCAGTTGCCTGTTCCGCTTTGAAGAACACGATGTATTTTTGCCAATGATCGTGCTCGAAGAGCTAGATGGCCACAAAAAAGGCATGACCGAAGTGGCACGCAATGGTCGTCAGACCAGCCGCTCACTCGACGCCCTGGCCGAGCACCAGGGTTCGGACATCCAAACGGGTTTGCTCTTGAATTCCACCGGTCACAAAGAAGCGCGTGGACGCTTGTTCTTTCAAACCCAGTTGCTCAACTACGAGCTGCCCACCAGCCTGCCGCAAGGCAAGGCGGACAACCAGATTCTGGGGGTCGTGGAAGCGCTGCGCAAACAGCATGCCCCGCGCGACGTGGTGCTGGTCTCAAAAGACATCAACATGCGGGTCAAAGCCCGCGCACTGGGCTTGAGTGCCGAGGATTACCAAAACGACAAAACTCTTGAAGACGGCGACTTGCTGTACAGCGGCGCCTATGCACTGCCAACAGACTTTTGGAGCACCCATGGCAGCACGGTCGAAAGCTGGCAGCAAGGCGCCCACACCTTTTACCGGGTCAATGGCCCGGTGGTGCCGCAACTGCTGATCAACCAGTTCGTTTATTTTGAAGCCCCAGGCGAACCCAGCTTGTATGCCAAGGTCACAGAAATCCGCGACAAGACGGCTGTTTTCAGAACCCTCAAGGACTTCACCCATCTGAAAAATGCGGTGTGGGGTATCTCGACCCGTAACCGGGAACAGAACTTTGCCATGAACCTGTTGATGGACCCTGACATTGATTTCGTCACCCTGACGGGTACAGCGGGTACCGGCAAAACCTTGATGGCGCTGGCATCAGGCTTGACGCAGGTGCTTGATGAGCGGCGCTACACCGAGATCATCGTCACCCGG
The DNA here is from genome assembly GCA_029946045.1 of Rhodoferax sp. GTDB lineage: Bacteria > Pseudomonadota > Gammaproteobacteria > Burkholderiales > Burkholderiaceae_C > Rhodoferax. The sequence goes on along the minus strand of JAQSDS010000026.1, from coordinate 489 downwards.
GCCACCGTGAGCGTGGGTGAAGACATCGGCTTTTTGCCGGGAACCGAAGAGGAAAAAATGGGCCCCTGGATGGGTGCACTCGATGACAACCTGGAAGTGCTGGGCAAGACCGACACCGCCGCTGGCGAATGGGGACGCGCCGCCACCAACGAACTCATTCGCAGTCGCATCAAGATCAAGAGCATGAACTTCATGCGGGGCCGCACCTTTTTGAACAAGTACGTGATCATTGACGAAGCGCAAAATTTAACGCCCAAACAAATGAAAACGCTCATCACCCGCGCCGGGCCCGGCACCAAGATCATATGCATGGGCAACATCGCGCAAATTGACACGCCCTACCTGACCGAAGGTTCATCTGGCCTGACGTATGCCGTGGACAAGTTCAAGGGTTGGCAGCACAGCGGCCACATCACCCTGGCACGCGGCGAGCGCTCGCGGCTGGCTGACTTTGCGAGTGAAGTACTCTAATCAGTTGGGGTCAGAGCA
>JAQSDS010000025.1:2414-8238 GCA_029946045.1 Rhodoferax sp. | reverse complement strand
CTTTTGTGCTGCCAGTAGCGTGCGACAAATTCAGACAATCGGTACAACACGGCACCCATGGGGCCTAATCCCAGGGCAGCTAGGACTGCAAACCAGGCCAGCACACCGAAGACGTGGCGATGTGCGGCCAGCACCGAGAACTCAATGACACGGCCAATGATGTCGCTGCGCGACCAGGACTGGGTGTCAATGTTCTGCCATTGGGCCAGGAGCGAACTGGCCAGGGCATCGTCGTCGTTGGCCAAAGCATCGCGGATCTCGGTGAAGTGAAAACTGAATTGGCGAAAGCCAAGGGATGCGTACAGCACCAGTGCACTCCACAGCACTGCCAGCGGCCAAGCGACCCAGAGGGCCAACGCCCAATAGATCAACAGGGCCAGGCCAGATGGCAGGCCGACGGCCAAGCCCCAGGCCAGCCAACCGTGCAGGGGCTTGCCAGCATCCAGGTTACGGCTGCAATAACCGACCCAGGAACGCATGGCCGCATGAATCGGGTTACCGCGGCTCAAGGGGCGCGCCTGGTCCAGCAGCAGGGCAAACAGCACAGAGATAAAGCTCATACGCGAATCATAGCGGCTGCACGGTTCAGGCCCGCAAAAAACGGTAAAAGTTCCTTAACATGCCAGCGGTGGCGCCCCATATAAAACGCTCAGTGAGCTGGTCCTGGTAGGGCATGGACAACCATTGACGTTGCACGCCCTGCCAGTCGACCTGGTGGTGTCGATGGTGCGCCGGGTTCATCAAATACGCCAGTGGCACTTCGAATATTTCGGCCACTTCATACGGATTGGGATGCAAGGCAAAGCCCGGTGAAATCAGCGCCACGACGGGTGTAATGTGAAAGGCGGACCCGGTGACATAGATCGGCAACTGGCCAAGCACCTCGACAAACTGCGCTTCAAGACCAATCTCTTCCTGGGCCTCGCGCAAGGCCGCAGCGACCGGGCCGGCATCAGCCTTGTCTACTTTGCCGCCAGGAAAGGCTATTTGTCCGGAGTGGGTGCTCAAGTGCTGAGTGCGCAGCGTGAGCAGCACGGTCGGCTCCTGGCGCAGCACAATGGGCAGCAGCACGGCAGCGGGCATGGGCTCGCGGTCCATGAACTTTTTTTCAATAGAAAACTCAGCTTGCCAAGCGGGCGGCGCGGCAAAACGCGAGCGCAGTGCGTCAGCCTGTAGCCGCTGGTGCGCTACCGCAGGCAGGTGGCTGTCGACCTGAATCACCGGTACCGTGCGGGGGTCGGTTTTGAGTGGGGTAAAGGCCATGGCTAAAAGCAGGACGAAAAAAAACCGCCACAGTTGACTGGGGCGGTTTCCTTGGTTGTTACCAGCAGATCAAGCGGCAGCGGTTGCCGCCACTTTGCGCGCTGGCAATTTTTCCTTGATACGAGCCGACTTGCCGCTGCGGTCACGCAGGTAGTACAGCTTGGCACGGCGGACGTCGCCGCGGCGCTTGACCTCGATGCTGGCAATCAGCGGGCTGTAGGTTTGGAAGGTACGCTCGACACCTTCGCCGCTGGAGATTTTGCGAACGGTAAAGCCGCTGTTCAGGCCGCGATTGCGCTTGGCAATGACCACGCCTTCGTAAGCTTGCAGACGCTTGCGGGTGCCTTCAACCACGTTCAGGCTCACGACAACGGTGTCGCCAGGACCAAATTCAGGAATGGTCTTGTTCAGGCGAGCAATTTCTTCTTGCTCAAGGATTTGGATCAGGTTCATAAGTTCTTTCAATGATCATGTCAGCACCAGCATCACCATGATGCAAGCCAGCGTATAAAGCAGTCTGGCGGTCTTACAGAGGATCGGACAGCCCGATATTATAGCCTGAGAGCACAGCTTCGTCCGATGGACCCAACTGACCCGCATGACGGGCCTGTTCAATCAGTTCCGGCCGCAAGCCTTGGGAGAGCAACAGACGCTGCTTGCGGCGCCAGCGCTCGATGTTGATATGGTGGCCACTGAGCAGCACGTCGGGCACTTTCTGGTCCTGCCAGATTTCGGGGCGGGTGTAATGCGGGCAGTCCAGCAGGCCATCCAAGGCCGGGTTAAAACTGTCCTGCGCATGGCTGTCGGCGTCGCCCAGCACGCCGGGCTGCAGCCGGGCCACGGCGTCGAGCAGGGCCATGGCCGCAATTTCCCCACCCGACAGCACAAAGTCGCCCAGACTGATTTGTTCGGTCACATGGGCATCGATAAAGCGCTGGTCAATACCTTCGTAGCGGCCGCAAATCAGCACCGCGCCACGGCTCTCAGACCAACGCGTAACCATGGCGTGGTTGAGGGTTTTGCCGATGGGGGAGAACAGGACCACTGGTGCGTCATCAGGGCGCTCGGAGCGCACGGTTGCCAGGCATTGGGACAAGGGTTCGGCCATCATGACCATGCCGGGGCCGCCGCCAAAGGGGCGGTCGTCGACCCGGCGGTAATTACCCTGGGCAAAATCGCGCAGGTTGCGCAACTTCACATCGACTTGACCCGATTCAAAAGCGCGTCGGGTGATGCCTGTGCTGAGCAGGGGGGCAAACAATTCCGGAAACAGCGTCACTACGTCAAATCGCATGTTGCCGCTCTTAGTAATCTGCTTGCCAGTCCACCAGAATGCGTCGCTCGCTCAGGCTCACATCGTCGATGTAAGCAGCCACAAAAGGGATCATGACTTCTGTCAATTTGCCGTTTTGAAGCAGGTCGCTCACCAGCACGGTTTGCGGGCCGGTGGTCAAGAGGTCGCGCACCTGACCCAGGGACACGCCCTCGCGATTGATGACTTCAAGCCCGATCAGGTCGACCCAGTAGTATTCGTCTTTTTGGGCTGTGGGAAAGCTGCTGCGCGAAATGAAAATGCGGGCGCCGCGCAGGGCGTCAGCTGCACTGCGGTCGTTGATATCCTGCGCGCAGGCGACCACGGTGTCTGAGTGGGTTTTGGCTTCCTTGATTTTCAAGGTGCCGACACCATCAAAGGTTTTTGTACCTTTTTCGGTGGGCAGCAGAAACCAGTTTTTGGAAGAAAAAAGCGCCTCGGGATCGGCGCTGTAGGGGAGAACCTTGAACCACCCCTTGATGCCCCAGGCGTCAAGGATGCGCCCGACTTCGATGGCATCTGCCGGCAATTCGGCAGCCTCCAGGCCGGGCAGCATCAACAACAATCAGGCTGCTTTGGCAGCAGATTGTTTGATCAGGCGTTCAACGGTGGGGGAAGCTTGCGCACCCACACTGCGCCAGTAGGTCAAGCGGTCCTGGGCGATGCGAATGCTTTCTTCGGTGGCGGTGGCGATCGGGTTATAAAAACCAATGCGCTCGATGAAGCGACCATCGCGACGGGTGCGTTTGTCAGCCACCACAATATTGAAAAACGGGCGAGCTTTAGCACCGCCACGGGCGAGTCGAATGACGACCATGATGTATCCTTTGGGGAAGTGGAATAACTTCCACGAAAATTGGCATTTAACCTGGCGTTTGAGACACGCGACATAACCACCCGGTTATGCGACACGCCAGACAGCCGCACATTATATCGTTCTTCACTGCCATGCCTATCATTCGTCCCAGTCAATCCAGCGACATCGCGCAAATTTCGGCCATCTATGCCCACCATGTGTTGCATGGAACAGGCACTTTCGAGGTCGATGTGCCCTCTGAGGCCGACATGAGCCAGCGTCGTGCCGACGTTTTGACCAAAAACTTGCCCTATCTGGTCGCGGTCGATGGCGCACAGGTGTTGGGCTTTGCCTATTGCAACTGGTTCAAGCCGCGTCCCGCTTACCGATACTCAGCCGAAGACTCCATTTACCTTGCGCCAGCAGCCATAGGGCAGGGCTTAGGGCGTGCTTTGTTGGCTGAATTGATGGCTCAGGCCGAGCGCGCTGGCGTGCGTAAGCTGATTGCCGTAATTGGTGACTCGCAAAATATGGGCTCTATTGGCGTCCATCAAAGCGCTGGTTTTAGCCATGTCGGCACACTCAAGTCTTGCGGCTGGAAGTTTGAACGCTGGCTGGACGTGGTGCTGATGGACAAGGTGCTGGGTCTGGGCGACAACGCTGCCCCGCTCTGACGCAGGGCGAAGCGCATCAAAAAACCTGCAAACTGATCCAGTAGGCCACCGCCGCCACAAAGGCGCTGGCTGGTATGGTCAGAATCCAGGCCCAGATGATGTTGCCTGCAACACCCCAGCGCACGGCGCTGGCGCGCCGGGTGGCACCCACGCCCACAATGGCGCCGGTGATGGTGTGCGTGGTAGACACTGGCACACCCATAGCGGTAGCTAAACACAAGGTGATGGCACCGCCGGTTTCAGCGCAAAAACCACCCACTGGTTTGAGTTTGGTGATTTTTTGCCCCATGGTCTTCACAATGCGCCAGCCACCAAACATGGTGCCCAGGCCAATCGCCGAGTAGCAGACCACAATGACCCAGGTGGGCGGGGTGTTGTCGGTTACGCTGGTGTAGCCGGTAGCGATCAGCAACATCCAGATGATGCCAATGGTTTTTTGGGCATCGTTGCCACCGTGGCCCAGGCTGTAGGCGCCAGCCGAAACCAGTTGCCAGCGCCTGAACCATTTGTCAACCTTGAGTGGCCTGAAACTGCGGAAGCTCCAAGACACCAGCACCATCATGGCGGATCCGAGCAGAAAACCAAGCAGAGGCGAGACAAAAATAAAAACCACCGTTTTTAAGATACCTGCAGAAATGAGGGAGCTCACACCTGCTTTGGCGATGGCTGCCCCCACGATGCCTCCAATCAAGGCATGGGACGAACTGCTCGGTATGCCGTAATACCAGGTGATGAAATTCCATGCGATCGCGCCCACCAGTGCACCAAATACCACATGGGTATCCACCACGCCGGGCAGCACAATCCCTTTGCCCACCGTCGCAGCCACACTCAGATGGAAGATAAAAATCGCTGCGACATTGAAAAAAGCGGCAAAAACAACGGCTTGGCCAGGCTTGAGCACACCGGTGGAGACCACGGTGGCGATGGAATTGGCGGCATCATGAAAACCATTCATGAAGTCAAAAACAACGGCCATCAACACCAGAACCACCACCACCCACAGCGCAGCTTGTACAGTTTCCATAATCCCTGGCCTCGTCGATCAGGAATTTTCGAGGACAACACCCTCGATCAGGTTGGCCACGTCTTCGCAGCGGTCCGTGATGGTTTCAAGCAATTCGTAAATGGCCTTGAGCTTGATCAGCTCACGGACATCGGGTTCTTCGCGAAACAATTTGCTCATGGCGGTGCGCATCACCCGATCTGCGTCACTTTCCAGTTTGTCAATTTCATCGCAGGTTTTCAGGGCGGCGTCGGCGGTGGACGGGTCTGCAATTTTGCTCAGGAGTTGTACCGCGACGCGGACACGCTCACAACATTTGACGCTCAAATCGGTGAGCCGCGTGATTTCCTCGGTCATGTGGTGCACGTCATACAAGGCCATGGTCTCGGCAGAATCCTGAATCAGGTCAGCCACATCGTCCATGGTGTTGATCAGATTGTGAATTTGCTCACGGTCGATCGGCGTGATGAAGGTTTTGTGCAGTGCTTTGTTGACCTCATGGGTGATGCGATCGGCCGCACCTTCGGCATGGTTCACCTCGCGATGGTATTTCTCACGCAGCTCCAAATCGCCGTAATTGGCAACCAGCTTGGAAAAAGCATGGGCTGCCTCGACGATGTGATCGGCGTGCTGGTTAAAGAGCTTGAAAAAATTGGTATCGCGCGGAAGCAGTTTGCCAAAAAACACAGGGGACTCCTTGGGAATGTTTCTAAACCATGACGGTTTAATGACTTGCCCAAGTTTAACTGTCAGTCATCGCCACCCATAAAAAA
>JAQSDS010000025.1:0-2404 GCA_029946045.1 Rhodoferax sp. | reverse complement strand
CCGCAGTGGAGGCTGCGAGGCGTTGGTATCAGGGCGGCTCATTCAGAGGGCCGCTTACGCAAGGCAAATCAGGCCGTGGCGGTGTCCTTCACCGAGGCAGCGGCGTCGGTGTAATCCTGTACCTTGTCAAAGTTCAGGTACTGGTAGATTTTGCTGCTGGCCGCTGTCAAGACACCCATGTCGGCCATGTACTCCTCCTTGGTTGGAATCCGGCCCAGTTTGGAGCAGATGGCCGCCAATTCGGCACTGCCCAGGTAGACATTGCTGTTCTTGCCCAGTCGGTTCGGGAAGTTCCGCGTGGACGTGGAGAACACCGTGGCGCCTTCCTTGACCTGCGCTTGGTTGCCCATGCACAGGCTGCAACCCGGCATTTCCATGCGGGCACCGGCAGAACCCAGTACGCCGTAGTGGCCTTCTTCTGTGAGCTGCTTGGCGTCCATCTTGGTGGGCGGCGCCATCCACAGTTTGACCGGAATGTCGCGCTTGTTTTCCAGCAACTTGGAGGCGGCACGGAAGTGGCCAATGTTGGTCATGCAGGAGCCGATGAACACCTCGTCGATTTTGGCGCCGGCGACATCAGACAGGGTTTTCACGTCGTCCGGGTCGTTCGGGCAAGCCACGATCGGCTCGTGAATGTCAGCTAGGTCAATTTCGATCACGCTGGCGTACTCGGCATCGGCGTCGGCCTTGAGCAAATCTGGCTTGGCAAGCCAGGCTTCCATGGCTTTGATGCGGCGGTTGATGGTGCGCACATCCGAGTAGCCATTGGCAATCATCCACTTCAGCATGACGATGTTGCTGTTGATGTATTCGATGATGGGCTCTTTGTTCAGGTGCACGGTGCAGCCGGCGGCGCTGCGCTCGGCAGACGCGTCGCTGAGCTCAAACGCTTGCTCGACCTTGAGGTCTGGCAAGCCTTCGATTTCCAGAATGCGGCCAGAGAACACGTTTATCTTGCCCTGCTTGGCCACCGTCAATTCGCCGGACTTGATGGCGTACAGCGGAATGGCGTTGACCAGGTCACGCAGCGTGACGCCGGGTTGCATTTGGCCTTTGAAGCGCACCAGCACGCTCTCAGGCATGTCGAGCGGCATGACGCCGGTAGCCGCGCCAAACGCCACCAGACCCGAGCCGGCGGGGAAGCTGATGCCGATAGGGAAGCGGGTGTGGCTGTCGCCGCCGGTGCCGACGGTGTCAGGCAACAGCATGCGGTTGAGCCAGCTGTGGATGATGCCGTCGCCCGGGCGCAGCGGAATGCCGCCACGGTTGCTGATGAACTCAGGCAACTCGTGGTGCATCTTCACGTCTACCGGCTTGGGGTAAGCCGCAGTGTGACAGAAGGACTGCATCACCAGGTCCGCGCTGAAACCCAGGCAGGCCAGGTCTTTCAGCTCGTCACGGGTCATGGGGCCGGTGGTGTCCTGCGAGCCGACGCTGGTCATCTTGGGTTCGCAGTAGGTGCCGGGCAACACGCCCTGACCTTCGGGCAATCCGCAGGCACGGCCCACCATTTTCTGCGCCAGGGTGAAACCCTTGCCCGTGGCTTTGGGGTTTTGCGGCAAGCGGAACAGGGTGGAGGTGGGCAGGCCCAGGGCTTCGCGTGCCTTGGCAGTCAGACCACGGCCGATGATCAGGGGAATACGGCCACCGGCGCGCACTTCGTCAAACAACACTTCGCTCTTGAGCTTGAACTCGGCGATGACTTTGCCGTCTTTCAGGGCTTGACCGTCATACGGGCGCAGTTCGATGGTGTCGCCCATGTTCATCTGACTGACATCGAGCTCAATCGGCAGGGCACCGGCATCTTCCATGGTGTTGTAGAAAATGGGGGCAATTTTGGCGCCCAGGCAAACACCGCCAAAACGCTTGTTGGGCACAAAGGGAATGTCTTCACCGGTGAACCAGAGCACGCTGTTGGTGGCTGATTTGCGGCTGGAGCCGGTGCCGACCACGTCGCCGACGTAGGCGACCAGGTTGCCACGGGCGCGCAGGTCTTCGATGAACTTGACCGGGCCGCGCTTGCCGTCTTCTTCGGGGATGATGCCGTCGCGCTTGTTCTTGAGCATGGCCAGGGCGTGCAGAGGAATGTCTGGGCGGCTCCAGGCGTCGGGGGCGGGTGACAGGTCGTCGGTGTTGGTTTCACCCGTGACTTTGAGCACGGTCAGGGTGAAGCTTTGCGGCACTTCAGGGCGACTGGTGAACCATTCGGCATCGGCCCAGCTTTGCAGCACCGCTTTGGCGTGTGCGTTGCCCTGGTCGGCTTTCTCCTTGACATCATGGAACTGGTCGAACATCAACAGGGTTTTCTTCAGGGCTTCAGCCGCCACAGCCGCTACAGCAGCGTCGTCGAGCAAGTCAATCAGCGGTGTCAGGTTGTAACCACCGAGCATGGTGCCGAGCAATT
>JAQSDS010000024.1 GCA_029946045.1 Rhodoferax sp. | reverse complement strand
GACGCCAATTTGCGTCGTGAATTTTTGTCTTTGATTCCCCAGAAAGGTTAAGCATGTTGGTACGTTTGTTGTACGCCAGCCGGGCCTTGGACACCAGCCCCGATGCCATTGAATCCATTCTGCACCAGTCGCGTGACCACAACCCGAGCACCGGTGTGACCGGCGTCCTGTGCTACGGTGGCGGTATTTTCTTGCAGGCCATTGAGGGTGGCCGCATGGCGATCAGTGAGCTCTATGGCCATATTCAGCGTGACGCACGGCACAAAGATGTGGTGCTGCTGCAATATGAAGAGATCTCCGAGCGCCGCTTTTCCGGCTGGACCATGGGCGAAGTCAATATGAACCGCATCAACGCGGCCATTTTGCTCAAATACGCTGAGAAGCCCGAACTCGACCCTTATTCTGTTTCTGGTTGTGTTTCTATGGCCTTGCTCGAAGAGCTGATCGCCACCGCGTCCATCATCGGTCGCGTCTGACCGGTGTCTGCCAGCGTGCTGCTGGGTTGTGACTTTTCCAGTGCACCGACAGCCAAAAAAACCATCGTTTTAGCCATCGGCGCGCTGTACCCTGGGTGCGTTCAGCTTGCCAGCCTGGCGCGTTTTGCTTCTCTGCCTGCTTTTTCTGATTGGCTCAAGCAGGATCAGGCCTGGGTCGGCGCCTTTGACTTGCCGTTCGGGTTGCCGCGCGAGTTGGTGCAATCGCTGGGCTGGCCAACGCAATGGGCCGCCTGCATGGCGCATTACGCAGCGCTGAGCCGGGACCAGATCCGCCAGGCCTTTGCGGCCTTTTGCAACAGCCGCCCTGTGGGTGGTAAGTTTGCCCACCGGGCCACCGATGGGCCTGCCGGATCGAGCCCCAGCATGAAATGGGTCAACCCGCCGGTCGCCTTCATGTTACATGCCGGGGTGCCCTTGCTGCTGCAGGCTGGCGCCACATTGCCGGGCCTGCACACGGGCGAGCAGCCCCAGAAAATCGCGCTGGAGGGCTACCCTGGCTTGCTGGCGCGCGAGGTGCTGGGCCAGCGCAGCTACAAAGCCGATGACAAGGCACGGCAGACCCCCGAACGTCTCATTGCCCGCAAAGACCTGATCACGGCCTTGGAGCAGGGCCGTACCCGGCTGGGTTTGCGTCTCAAGCTGACCCATGCGCAGCGCGATGCGCTGGTGGATGATGCCCGTGGTGACGCGCTGGACGCCGTACTGTGCCTGATGCAGGCAGCCTGGGCGCAAACGCGGCATGACGCGGGTGACGCACGCTACGGTTTGCCAGCCCATATGGATCCGCTGGAAGGCTGGATCGTGAGCGCCTGATGCTTTCCTTGTGGCAAAAAATCGTTGGTGTTTGTTTGTTGTTGCCTGCTTGCGCGCAGGCCCGGGTTTGGCTGGGTGAGGTCACGCATGTCTCGGATGGTGACACCCTGTGGATCCAGGCCGGGCGTGACGTGGCACCGCGCAAAGTGCGCTTGCTGGGTCTGGACGCCCCGGAACTGTGCCAGGCGGGTGGCGTGGCGGCCCGTGCCGCCCTTCAAGCCCTGGTGGCCAACAAGCCGGTGCAGGTGGATGTGAATTTTCAGGACACGTATGGCCGCGATCTGGCTCGCCTGCAGGTCAACGGACGCGATGTGGGTGCTGCCTTGGTCGGTGCTGGCCATGCGTGGTCGAGCCGCTGGTACAGCAGCCCCGGCCCATATGCGGTGCAGGAGGCAGCGGCCAGAGCCGCTGGATTGGGCTTGTTTGCCGACCCGGCGGCCGAGTTGCCACGCGACTTTCGTAAGCGCCACGGTCCTTGTCAGACCACGCATTGAATATTCAGGGCAGCCCGGGCGGGTGGGGTGTGCCACACACCGGGCAGGCGGCATGGCGGCTGATGCGAAGCTCGGTAAATTCCATGGCGCGGCCGTCGAGCATCAACAAGCGACCGGTCAACGCACGCCCCGCGCCACTGATCAGCTTGAGTGCCTCAGCGGCCTGCATGCTACCGATGATGCCCACCATGGGCGCAAAAACGCCCATGGTGGCGCAGCGGGTTTCTTCAAAAGTAGCCGCGGGGGGGAACACGCAGGCATAACAGGGCGACAAGGCGTCGCGGGCGTCAAAGACGCTGAGCTGGCCGTCAAAACGGATGGCCGCCCCTGAGACCAGGGGTTTTTTGTGCGCCACGCAGGCTGCGTTGACAGCATGGCGGGTGGCAAAATTGTCGCAACAGTCCAGTACCACATCCGCTTGCGCCACCAACTGGTTCAAGCGCGCAGCGTCAGCACGCTGCTGGACCGCCGTCACCTTGACCCCGGGATTGATCCGGGCAATGGCGCCCTGAATGGACTGCACCTTGGGGCTGCCAACGCTGGCCACGGTGTGCGCCACCTGACGCTGCAGATTGGTCATGTCAACCACGTCGTGGTCAACCACGGTGATGTGTCCTATCCCGGCCGAGCCCAGGTACAGCGCCACGGGCGAGCCCAGGCCACCCGCACCAATGATGAGCACATGCGCCGCCAGGATGCGCTCCTGGCCCTCGATCCCGACCTCGTTGAGCAGGATGTGCCGCGAGTAGCGCAGCAGCTCGTCATCGGTCATGGCTGGTTTTAGTTTTCTTTTTCGGCTTGAGGCCGCTCGACCAGGGTCTTGCTGACCACCACAGGCAGCCCCTTGAGCTGGCTCAGGGCCTGGGTCAGCGGAAAGTCTTTGGCTGAACCCAATTCTGGCAAACGACGCTCGGACGCCGGCTTCTTCATCTCTTCTTCGAGTTTGATGCGGGCTTCTTCACGGGCCTTTTCACGCGCGGCGTCCTTGACCTCGTTACCCTGACCGCTGGACAAGTGTTTTTCAAGGTCAGCCTCACGGGTGCGCAGCGCAGCAAACAGGTTGCCGTCGGCGCTTTCATCGACCATCACGTCAGGCACGATGCCCTTGGCCTGGATCGACTTGCCGCTCGGGGTGTAATAACGGCTGGTAGTGAGTTTGAGGGCCGCGGTAGGGCAGTTGTCCATGCGGAAGGCAGAATCCAGGCAGACCGCGGTTTGTACCGAACCTTTGCCGAAGGTCTGGTTGCCAAGCAGTTTGGCGCGTTGGTGGTCTTGCAGGGCGCCGGCCACAATTTCGCTGGCCGAAGCCGAACCTTCGTTGACCAGCACCACCAATGGCACGGTCTTGAGCGCACCGCGTGTCACTTCTTCCAGGCGTTTCAAAGGATCGGCACCACCACGGCGCTGGTAATAGCGCGGCGCGGCCTTGTAAATGAACTTGCTGTCTTCCAGCTGGCCATTGGCCGACACCACGGTCACGTTCTCGGGCAGAAATGCCGCCGAAATGGCCACGGCAGCATCTAGATAGCCACCCGGGTCGTTACGCAAATCGAGCACCAGGCCCTTGAGCTGAGGATCCTGCTTGTAAAGTTCTTCCACCTTGCGCGCAAAGTCGGCTACCGTGCGCTCCTGGAACTGGCTGATGCGCACCCAGGCATAGCCGGGCTCGATCAGCTTAGCCTTGACGCTTTGGGTCTTGATTTCTTCACGCATGATGGTGACCGGAAAAGTGCGGTTTTCGTCCTTGCGGAAGATGCTCAGAACCACCTTGGTGTTGGGCTCGCCACGCATGCGCTTGACACCTTCGTTGAGCGTCAGGCCCTTGACCGGGGTGTCGTCAATCTTGACGATCAGGTCGTTGGGCTTGAGTCCGGCGCGGTCTGCGGGTGAGTCTTCAATGGGCGACACGACCTTGATGAGTCCGTCTTCCTGGGAAATTTCAATGCCGACACCGACAAACTTGCCGGTTGTGCCCTCGTTGAAATCCTTCAGCGCTTTTTTGTCCAGGTACACCGAATGCGGGTCCAGCCCGGCCACCATGCCGGCGATGGCATCGGTGATGAGCTTTTTCTCGTCCACTGGTTCCACATAATTGGTCTTGACCATGCCAAAGACGGCTGCCAGCTGTTGCAGTTCCTCCAGTGGCAAGGGTGCCAGCGCGCCCCGCGCCACCGTTTGCAATGAGACGGTGGTCAGTGCGCCCGCGACCACGCCGACCGAGATCCAGCCAGCGACTTTTAGTTTGTGACCCATTGTGTTTTCATGCCCTGTGAGCGGTTAAGTGTGATCCGATTGGAGTAATGAAACGTGGCAGGGTTCCCCGTGACCGCAAAAATTAATGTTTCCCCTGGGCCGCAACAGCTGCGGCCGCCTTGGCTGCAGTCTCGGCGTCACCCAGATAGTAATGGCGCAGGGGTTTGAGCTCGTCGTCGAGCTCGTAGACCAGCGGGATGCCATTGGGAATGTTCAGACCGACGATGTCGTTGTCCGAAATGTTGTCGAGGTACTTCACCATGGCCCGGATGGAATTGCCATGGGCCGCGACCACCACGCGCTTGCCGATGCGGATGGCTGGTGCCAGGGCTTCGTTCCAGAATGGCATGACGCGCGCCACGGTGTCTTTCAGGCATTCTGTCAGGGGCACCTGCTCGGGGGACAGCTTGGCATAGCGCAGGTCGCTGCGCTCGCAGCGCGGGTCGGTGGCTTCCAGCGCCGGGGGTGGCGTGTCGTAGCTGCGGCGCCAGACGAGCACCTGGGCGTCGCCGTATTGTTTGGCCATGTCGGCCTTGTTGAGGCCTTGCAGTGCGCCGTAGTGGCGTTCGTTCAAGCGCCAGCTGTTGACCACCGGCAGCCAGGTGCGGTCCATCTCGTCGAGCACATGCCACAGCGTGCGCGTGGCGCGCTTGAGCACGCTGGTGTAGGCGATGTCGAATTCATAGCCTTCGGCCTTGAGCAGGCGGCCAGCGTTTTTGGCCTGTTCCAGGCCTTCCGGGGTCAGATCTACGTCGGTCCAGCCAGTAAAGCGATTTTCCAGATTCCAGGTGGACTCGCCGTGGCGAATCAAAACGAGTTTATGCATGGTAAAAAAAGGAATAAATGCAGGCATCGGGGCAAGGCCGCTACTGCATTCTAAAATGCGCGGCTTGCTACAAGTCCCTCACCTAGGAAATTACCCGTGAAATTTATTCTTGATAACTGGATGTTGATTGCCGTTGCCCTGTCGGCCGGCATCATGCTGATGATGCCCATGATCAAAGGCGCCGGTCAGGGCAGCCTGACACCCGATGGCGCGGTGCAACTGATCAACCGCGAAAAGGCCGTGTTGATCGACATTTGCGAGCCTGCCGAATTTGCCGCGGGCCACCCGATCGGAGCCAAAAACATTCCCATGGGCCAATTGCAGGACAAACTGGGGGCCACCGTCAAAAACAAGGCCTTGCCCGTGATTCTGGTGTGTCAGTCGGGTGCGCGCAGCAGCCGGGCGTTGGGTGTTGCCAAAAAACTGGGCTACGAGAACGTGCAGTCGCTGGCCGGTGGCCTGGGTGCCTGGCGCGCAGCCAATTTGCCGGTAGAAAAAGCCTGAACGTCGGAGACCAAGATGCAAGCTGTCAAGATGTACACCACCGCCGTTTGTCCTTACTGCATTCGCGCCAAGCAACTTCTCAAAGCCCGTGGCGTTGCGCAAATTGAAGAAATCCGCATTGACCAGCTGCCCGCTGAGCGCGACCAGATGATGGTCGCAACCGGTCGGCGCACCGTGCCGCAAATTTTCATTGGCAGCACCCATGTAGGCGGCTGCGATGATCTGGTGGCGCTCGACGCCAAGGGCGGTTTGATGCCGCTGCTGCAGGCCGCCTGAGATAATTTCGCCCACCTTCTTCCTGCGTCACTCGGGCGCAAAGACTCCTCTTTTTAAACTGAAAGACTTCCATGGCTGAAACCCAAGACCCCATTTTTCAAATTCAACGCGTCTACCTCAAAGAGGCTTCGCTGGAGCAACCTAACTCGCCCGCCATTCTGCTGGAACAGGAACAACCCACCGTCGACATCCAGTTGGGCGTTAACGCGTCTCCCGTGGCTGACGGCGTGTTTGAGGTGATGGTCACCGCCACGGTGCAGACCAAAATCAAGGACAAGACCGTGTTTCTGGTCGAAGCCACACAAGCCGGAATTTTTGAAATCCGCAATCTGCCGCCGGAGCAAATGGGCCCGATCATGGGCATTGCCTGTCCGCAAATTGTTTACCCCTACCTGCGCGGTAACGTGGCTGATCTGATCCAACGCGCTGGCTTCCCGCCCGTGCATCTGTCAGAAATCAACTTCCAGGCCATGTACGAGCAGCAGCAGAGCGCGCAAGCCGCGCAAGCCGAACCGGCGCTGGCACAGTAAGTTTCATGTCCGGCATCTGCGTGCTGCGTTGGCGACGGCCTGAGCCCTGATGAAAATCATCGTTTTGGGTGCTGGTGCCTGGGGCACTGCCCTGGCGGCAAGCGCTGCCAGTCAGCCGCAAGCCCATGCTGTGACGCTGTGGGCCCGTGATGCTGCACAGCTTGCGGTATGGCAGGCGCAGCATGAAAACCAGCGTTATCTGCCGGGTGTGCGTTTGCCACCCGCGCTGGCGTTCAGCGCCGTTTCCCCGGCAGCGCTCATGGCTTTGGCAGCTGATGCTGATCTGGTGCTGGTGGCCACACCGATGGCTGCCTTGCGCTCCATGCTGACGGTGCTGGCGTCTTGTCCGGCGCCAGTGGCCTGGGTGTGCAAAGGTTTCGAAGCCCCGGTAGCGGGCGACATTGGCTTGCTGGGCCACGAAATCCTGGCCCAGGTGGCACCCGAGCTGAAGGCCGGGGTTCTCAGCGGCCCCAGCTTTGCGCTGGAGGTGGCGCGGGCGCAACCCACCGCGCTGGTGGCTGCCAGTGCGCATGAATCGGTGCGCCAGATTCTGGTGACGGCGTTCCACAGCCCCAGCTTGCGGGTTTATGCCAGCGATGACATGGTCGGGGTCGAGGTGGGTGGTGCCGTGAAAAACGTGTTGGCCATTGCCACCGGCCTGTGTGATGGTCTGGGTCTGGGGCTGAACGCCCGGGCCGCCCTGATCACCCGGGGACTGGCCGAGATGACCCGCCTGGGGCTGGCGCTAGGCGCCCAGGCCGGCACCTTCATGGGCTTGAGTGGCCTGGGTGACCTGGTGCTCACGGCCACGGGCGACTTGTCACGCAACCGGCAGGTCGGTCTGGCGCTGGCGCATGGCCAGACGCTGGCGCAAGTCACGGCCAAACTGGGCCATGTGGCCGAAGGCGTGTACAGCGCCCGCACTGTGGTGCAGCGCGCCGCGCATCTGGCGGTGGACATGCCCATTGCACAGGCTGTGGTGGCCTTGCTTGACGGTCGGTTGACGCCCGAACAGGCGGTCGCCGACCTGATGGGGCGAGAGCCAACCGTTGAACAGCTCGACGCGGCTACTTGAGATCAACAATTCAACCGGGGACCCTTGACATGACTGCACATTGTGATTTCTCTGTGGCCTTTGTGGCCGAACTGGCTGCTGCCGATGTGGCCAGAGCGTTACAGGAAGATGTGGGCACCGGCGATTTGACCGCTGGCCTGGTGGACCCCAAAGTGCGTGCCCGGGCCCGGGTGGTCGCGCGTGAAAGCGCGGTGATTTGTGGTCAGCCCTGGGCCGAGGCCGCTTTGCGCCAGCTCGACCCCGATGTAGAAATCACCTGGCATGTGCCCGAAGGCCATCGCTGCAAGGCCGACCAGGTGGTGCTGGAAATCCATGGTCAGGCCCGTGCCCTGCTGACCGCCGAGCGCACCGCCCTGAACTTTTTGCAGCTCATGAGTGCGGTGGCGAGCAAGACCAGCGACTACGTCGAAGCCATTCGCGATGTGCCCGGGGTTCGTGCCAGCATCGTTGACACCCGCAAGACGATTCCTGGCCTGCGCCTAGCGCAAAAATACGCGGTGCTGATGGGTGGCGGCGTCAACCATCGGCTGGGCTTGTACGATGCAGTCTTGATCAAGGAAAACCACATCGCCGCCGCCGGTGGCGTGAGTGCTGTGCTGCACAAAGCCGCGCTGGTGGCACCCGAGGCCAGTTTTGTCGAGATAGAAATCGAGACCTTGGCACAACTCAGTGAAGCGCTGGATGTGGGCGTTGGCATGGTCTTGCTCGACAACATGGGCTTGTCCCAGTTGCACGAGGCGGTGCAGCTCAATGCCGGGCGTGCCATTCTGGAAGTCTCTGGTGGGGTCAATTTGTCGTCTGTGCGCGCCATTGCGTCCACTGGCGTCGACCGCATTTCGATTGGTACCTTGACCAAAGACATCCAGTCGGTTGATTTTTCGATGCGCTTTGCCACCGAGCCGCTATAACCGGCAAGCGGATCGTTTGATTTTTGCGCATCAGGAGGCAATATGAACATGGCCATGAAAGAAGTCGACTACGAACAGCCGCAGGCAGAGGCCAGTGGCTCGGTTTGTGCCACCAAACACGCCTGGGCGCGGGTACCGCTTGAGCCAGGCCCATCTGAGCGCGCCGCTTTAAAAGACAAAATCCGGCGCCTGCTCAAAGAAAAAAACGCGGTCATGGTGTCGCATTACTACGTGCA
>JAQSDS010000023.1 GCA_029946045.1 Rhodoferax sp. | reverse complement strand
ATCGTGTGCGCTGCGCGTCTCCATGATTTGTCCGGCATACATCACCGCCACGCGCTGTGCCATTTCCGAAACCACGCCCATGTTGTGGGTGATCAGCACCAGCGCCATGTTGAGGTCCTTTTGCAGGGTACGCAGCAGGTCGAGAATTTGCGCCTGGATCGTGACGTCCAGCGCCGTGGTGGGCTCGTCGGCAATCAGCAGCTTTGGGTTGCACGAGATCGCCATGGCAATCATCACACGCTGGTTCATGCCGCCTGACATCTGGTGTGGGAACACGTTCAGGCGGCTCTCAGGGGCCGGAATGCCCACCTGCTCCAGCAGTTCGATCGAGCGCTTGCGCGCCGCCTTGCCGTCCAACCCCAGATGCAGCTTGAGCGTTTCAGCCAATTGAAAGCCGACGGTAAAACAGGGGTTCAGGCTGGTGGTTGGGTCCTGGAAGATCATGGCAATGTCTTTGCCGGTGAGCTTGGCGCGCGCGCTGCCCGACAGCTGCAGCAGGTCATGGCCGTCAAAGCGTAACTTGTCGGCAGAGACCACGCCAGGGAACGACACCAGGCCCATCAGCGCCATCATGGTGACACTTTTACCCGAGCCTGATTCGCCCACGATGCCCAGCACGTCGCCAGCATCAACCGACAGGGACACGCCGTCGACGGCATGCATCACGGCCGTCTTGGACGGAAACCTGACCGAGAGATTTTCTATTTCAAGGAGCGCCATAAAACGTATCGGTTAGCGTTTGAGCTTGGGGTCAAACGCGTCACGCAAGCCATCACCCAACAGGTTGAAGGCCAGCACGGTGATCAGGATGGCCAGGCCGGGAAAGGTCACCACCCACCAGGCCCGCAGCACAAATTCGCGTGCGTCGGCGAGCATGGTGCCCCACTCGGGTGACGGTGGTTGCGCACCCAGGCCCAAAAAGCCTAAAGCGGCGGCGTCCAGGATGGCCGAAGAAATGCCCAGCGAAGCCTGCACGATGAGTGGCGCGGTGCAGTTGGGCAGCACCTCGCTGAACATCAGTCGCAAGTGGCCAGCGCCGTTCATACGGGCTGCGGTCACGTAGTCGCGGCTCATTTCGGTGATGACGGCGGCGCGCGTGATGCGCACGTAATGCGGCAACACCACCACGGCAACGGCCAGCATGGCGTTCATGAGTCCGGGGCCCAGAATGGCCACGATCACAATCGCCAGCAGCAGGCTGGGCAGGGTCAAAATGATGTCCATCAAACGCATCACCGCGACTTCGAAGATGCCGCGGAAATAGCCGGCCGTGAGGCCCAGCACCGTACCAATCACCACCGACAGTGCCACCACCGCCAGGCCAATCGCCAGCGACAGGCGGGCACCATGGATCAGGCGCGACAAAATATCGCGGCCAATGGCATCGGTGCCCAGCCAGTGTGCGCTGGAGCCGCCCTGCTGCCAGGCGGGTGGGGTCAGGAACACGCTGGGGTCGGTGTCGTTGGGGGCGTAGGGCGCGATCCAGGGTGCAAAGGCCGCCATCAGCAACACCAGCAGCACAATGACCAAGCCGGCGACCGCGCCTTTGTTGCTTGAAAAATAGTCCCAGAACTCGCGCAAGCGGTGCGGCGGTTCGATCAGGGCGGGGGTGTCGGCAAGCGTGGTCATGGTGGTGCCTTCAATGCCGGATGCGTGGGTTGATGATGCCGTAGGTCACGTCCACCAACAGGTTGACGATCATGACCATGCCACCCAGCAACAGCATGCCACCTTGCAGTACCGGGTAGTCACGCCGGCCAATGGCTTCGATCATCCATTTGCCCACGCCCGGCCAGGAAAAGATGGTCTCGGTCAGGATGGCACCGGTAAACAGCACGCCGACCTGCAGGCCAATGACCGTGATCACCGGGATCAGCGCATTGCGCAGCGCGTGCAGCGTCACGACCCGAAAGTTCGACAGGCCCTTGGCACGCGCAGTGCGAATGTAGTCTTCGCCCAGCACTTCCAGCATGGCCGAGCGGGTCATGCGCGCGATGACGGCGAGCGGGTTGGTACCAAGCACAATGGTTGGCAAAATCAGGTGTGTGGCAGCCGACCAGAAGGCGTCCATGTCGCCAGCCAGCCAGGTGTCGATCAGCAGGAAACCGGTCACGGGCTCAATGAAATATTGCACAGCAATGCGGCCGGATACCGGGGTCAGGTCGAGCTGCACCGAGAACAGCAAAATCAGCAGCAGGCCCCACCAGAAAATCGGCATCGAGTAGCCAGTCAGCGACACCCCCATGACACCATGGTCCAAAATGGTGTTGCGCTTGACTGCTGCCAGAATGCCTGCCGGGATACCGATGATCAGCGCGAACAAAATGGCACAAACCGCCAGTTCTATGGTGGCTGGAAACAGCGCGATGAATTCATTGAGCACAGGCTCGTGGGTGATGATGGACTTGCCCAGGTCGCCCTGCAGCACGCGGCCAATGTAAATGCCATATTGCACCATCACCGGACGGTCCAGGCCATAGGCCTTGAGTAACTCGGCATGGCGTTGCGGGTCGATGCCGCGCTCGCCAGCCAGGGTTTCAATGGGGTCGCCCGGCACCATGCGGATCAGAAAAAACGCGACCAGCGTCATACCGATGAAGGTGGGAATGATCAGGCTGAAACGCGTTAGAAAAAAACGAAGCATTGGCAAACAATGGTTGTTGTTGGGTGGAATGATGCCACAAACAAAAGGCCGACTTGAGCCGGCCTTTGAAACCAGGTTTTTGGCTGAATTACTTCAGGTGCTTGCCAATCAGGCCAGCCATTTCGAACATGGTGACTTGCGCCTTGCCAAACACTTCCTTGAGCTTGGCGTCAGCGTTGATCATGCGTTTGTTGATGGCGTCTTGCAGTTTGTTCTTTTTGATGTAAACCCACATCTGCTTGACCACCTCGGTGCGCGGCAGGGGCTTGCCACCGACGATGGCGGACAGTGCGGCGCTGGGGGTCAGGGCTTTCATGAAGGCAGCATTGACGGTGCGCTTGGCGGCGGGAGCTTTCTTGGCAACGACCTTCTTGGCCGGAGCAGCCTTTTTGGCTGGCGCGGCGGCCTTCTTTGCCGGCGCTGCTGCTTTTTTGGCAGGCGCTGCTGCTTTGGCTGCTACTTTTTTGGCAGGTGCCGCAGCCTTGGCTGGGGCGGCTTTTTTAGCAGGAGCGGCTTTGGTCACGGGAGCAGTTTTTTTAGCCGGTGCTTTCTTTGCAGTTGCCATGAGAAGGTCCTTTTCGTAGTTGATCTGTTACCAGCAAAAGAAAGATCGGCTGGTTGGGGTGGAATCCTACTGGAGAAATCAAGGCTTTCATAGGGGGAAGACGCTAATTCTGCTGGGAAAAAGTTATTAATGTTGCGTTTTTTACCGATTTACAATTTTCAGACCCGATGAACCAGCCCAGGATGATTTTTATGACGCCCTCTTTTGCCACTTGTGATCTGTGTGATACCTACAAAAATGAGGCTCCTGAGGTGTTCAGGGTGTTGCCGCCGGTGTTCAAGGACTTCGGTGCGCGCCGTGTTTTTTGCGGTCCGGTGGTCACTGTCAAGTGCTTCGAAGACAACACGCTGGTCAAAGCGGCGGTGGATTCCTGCGGTTATGACGAGACGCCCGAAGGCCGGGTCGGCAAGGTGCTGGTGGTCGATGGCGCTGGCTCCTTGCGTCGCGCGCTGCTGGGTGGCAATCTGGGTGCAGCCGCCGCCAAAAACGGCTGGGCCGGTGTGGTGATCGACGGCTGCGTGCGTGATGTGGCCGAGCTCGCGGTGCTGGATGTAGGCATTCGGGCACTGGCCAGCATGCCCATGCCCACTGAAAAGAAGAATCAGGGCTGGAAAGACTTGCCGGTGCAAATCCAGGGTGTCTGGGTCAAACCGGGCGAGTGGCTTTACGCCGACGCCGACGGCATGGTGGTGAGCGCGTCGCGGCTGCTTTAGGCGTTGATGACGCGCCGGGTAAATTGCACCAGGTAATCCATCAGCTGGCTGGCAGCGGCGGCGGCCTGCGCTTCGTTGCCAGAGGCAATAGCCTCGGCCAGCACCATGTGAAAACGGGCGCCCTCGCTGATCTCGCCCGTGGCCTGGTAACGGTACCAGAAGCGCCGGCACTGAATCACCAGCGGCACCACCGCCTTGACTGCCGAAAAATTGCAACAGGCTTCGTGGTTGACGTTGTCCAGTTCCTGGTCCGCCGTCATGTAGTCGTCCAGATGGCCGCGTTCGCTGGCGACGATCATTTTTTCGGCACACGCAACGAGGGCTTTTCGCTGCGCTGAAGTGGCGCGTCTGGCAGAGCAGGTGGCAATCAAGGTCTCGAGCCCACGGCGCGTTTCAATCAGGTCAAGGTGGTCGACCACATCGATGTTGGAGACCCGCAGACCGCGGCGCGGCTGTTGCTCGATCAGACCACTCGACACCATGCGCATGAGCGCCTCGCGCACAGGGGTGCGCCCAAGCTGGGTCATGCCAGCCAATTCTGCTTCGACGATGAGCGATCCAGGCGCGATGACCAGTTTGGAAATCATGGCCTCGATCCGGTCGTAGGCCAGATCTGCTACGCGGCGCTTGGGCGCGGGCGGTTTCCGTGGATTGCTGATGGGCATGGTGCGTGGAGGGTTGGCTGAGCTCAAGGAGCTGCGATTATGGGTGGTCCTTGGCTGCCTCGGGCGGGTGACCAAGCAGCGTTGAAATGCGTACCGGCGACAGCGGTGGCCGGGGTAACGGCGGGGTCCAGCCATACAAAAACTGGGCTGCAGCACCACAGACCCGGCCTTGGCAGGCGCCCATGCCACAGCGGCTCTGCAGTTTGGCGTCTGTCCAGCCACTGCACTGGGTCAAGCTGGCGTGCGTGACATCCTCGCAACGACAGACCAGGGTGTCGGCCTGCGGCATATTGCGCAGTGCCGGGTCGAGCGCAAAGTGGCGGTTGAGTTGCGCGGCAAAAGCGTCCCAGTGGGCGCGTTCCGGCCAGATGGCTTGTGCTGCCCGGGTCTCGTTGACGGCGGCCAATCCGGCAATTCGCCCTTGAGCCAGCGCGCGCTCGGCGCCACCAAAACCGGTGCATTCGCCAGCCGCGTAGACACCGGGCACCGTGGTGGCCTGCAGCGCATCTACTTCCAGCGCCTGGGTGCCGTTGTGGGCGGTGGCCAGGGCGCAGCCCAGCAACTGACCCAGCTGGGTGTTGGGCACCAGCCCGAAGCCGCTGGCCACGCGCTCGCAGGCGATGCTGCTGGTGCGGCCGGCCTGGCGCAGTTGGACTGACTCGACCTGTTGCCCGCCAAGGGCTGCCACCAGCTGGGTGCCTGCACGGTAACTGGGGCTGGCCAGCGTGAACGCTTGCAGTGCCTTGGACGGCCAGCGCGCCAGCTGTGCGGCAAAAGCGGCCACGCTGCCCAGGCTGGCTTGTTCTGCGACCCGCATGACCCGGGCACCGGCCTTGCGCGCCGTCGCGGCTGCTGCCAGTAACAAAGGCCCGCTGCCGGCAATCACAATGCGTTCGCCCCGCACCGGCAGGCCGGCCTTGATCAGCGCCTGCAGGCCACCGGCACCGGTGACCCCCGGCAGCGTCCAGCCCGGGAACGGGAGCAGCAGTTCGCGGCCACCGGTGCACAGAATCAGGGTGTCAAAGTGTTGGGTCCAGCCGCGTTCGGCATCTTCCAGCAGCAAGGCCTGGGTGCCCATGGCAGAGATCACGCGGGTGCCACAAAGCACTTGCACATTGGCGCAGCGGGCCACGGCTTCGCGCAGGCGCACCGCCTGGGCGGGCAATGAAGCGTTGGGGCCGTCGCGCCAGATCTGACCGCCCGGGGCGATGTTGTCGTCGAGCAGGGTGATGTGGGCGCCGCTGGGGGCGGCAGCCAATGCGGCCGCCAGCCCGGCCGGGCCGGCGCCGACGATCAACAGGTCCGTGCTGGAGAGCTTGGCGTTTGCATTCATGGCGTGCTTCCCTGACGGGTACCGGTCTCGACCACCATGCCGTCCTGGCACAGCGTCTGGCAGGCCAGGCGTCGCCGGCCGTCCACCAGCAGCCGGCATTCCTGGCAAATGCCCATGCCGCAGAGCGGGGCGCGCGCCTCGCCGCTGACCGAGGTGCGCGCGCAGCCGGGGCGGCGCAGGGCCAGCGCGGCGGCCAGACTGGTGCCGGCCAGCACCCGCAGTGCCTGGCCATCAAGTATCAATTCAACGTGGGTGGCAGCGGTCATGCAGGTTCCTGGAAGCGGCTGGGCAGGTAGGGTGCCGGGTCAAAGGGCGGGGTGCTGCCGGTCATCTGGGCCACCAGCAGGCGCGCGGTACCGGGCGCGGTGGTGACGCCCAGGCCTTCGTGTCCGGCTGCCAGCCACAGACCGTTGCGCTCGGGGTGGCGGCCAATCAGCGGCAGGCTGTCGGGCGTGGCGGCGCGAAAACCGGTCCAGCTGCGAATCACGTTGAGGTCGCTCAGGCCCGGCAGGTAGTCCACGGCGCGGCGCAGCATGCGCGCCAGCATGTCGGGTTCGATGGCAGGGTTGGTGGTGTCGAACTGGCGCGACGAGCCGATCATCAGCTGCCCGGTCGGACGCGGCTGGAGGTTGAACGCCACCGAGGGCCCGGTGCTGTGGTGCGAGCTCTTGATATAGCCCAGCTCCACCAGTTGGTGATTGATGGTGCCGGGGTAGCGGTCGGTGATGGCGATATGCCCCTTCTTGGGCCGAATCGGCAGCTCCGGACAAAACTGGGTTGACTGGATGCCGGCCGCCAGCAGCACGGCCCCGGCACTGCGCTGGCTGCCATCGGCCAGACGCACGCAGGTGCCTTCGATGGCGCTCACGCTCTGTGCCTCCACGGTGATCATGTTGGGCGCCTGGGTGAGCAACCAGCGCGCCGCATTCGGGGCATAGACCATGCTGTCGTTGCTGACCTTGAGCGCGCCAGCCAGGCCGGGTCGCAGTGCCGGCTCAGAGGCTGCCAGTGCTCGGGCATCGAACAACTGGCATGGCACGCCGTGCGCCTGAAGCCGCGCCAGCTTTTCCTCGGCGGCGTGCATTTCTTCGTCGTCGGCAGCAATCCAGAGTGTGCCGCAGTGGTTAAAACCAGCATCGGCGCCCATGCGCGGCGCCCATTCGCGCCACAGGTCCAGCGATGCCAGGCTGAGCGTCAGTTCGGCCGGGTTGTCGTCCATCAGCACCAGATGTCCCATGCCGGCATTGGTGGCGCCACCCAGGCGCGCATCGAGCACCAGCACCTTCAGACCTTGCTGTGCCAGTTCGTGGGCGCAGGCTGCACCGATGATGCCGGCACCGATGATGATGACATCAGCACTCATGGCCTGGCCTTTGTTGGGATGCCCGGCCTCTGTGGGAGGCCCGCCCTCGGGCCGAAGGCTGTTCGGGGGGCATTCGCGGCGAGGGCGCCGCTCCCACAGGGCGCCGCTCCTACAAGCTCGCAATGACGGTTATTTGTGAAACGATCGCAACGGTTCATGGTGGGGAAGTCAAGCCGGGACCGGCAAAGCAAGTTGCTGTATGCCATGGGTCAACTGGCAAACCAGGTGTCGTTGAGGCGGTAGCCCTCGGGAAACGGGTCCTCGGGGTCGGCACCGTAGTAGGACAGACCCGTGAGCCAGGCGCGGCCACTGATGTTGGGCAGCACGGCCGCCTGGCCGGCCACCAGGGCCAGCGCATCAATGCGGCAGTCGAACCGGGTGTCCATGATCGACAGGTGGGTGAAGGGCTCGCCCACGGCCAGTTCGCCGCGCGCATGCATCAGGGCCATGCGGGCCGAGCTGCCGGTGCCGCAGGGGCTGCGGTCGAGCCGGCCGGGTGACACCACCACCGCATTTTTCGCGGTCTTGACGCCATCCACCACGCTCAGCGGCCCGGCAAACTGGGCAATGTCGATGGTGTGGATACCAGGATTTTCCGGGTGCACACTGGGAATTTGCGCAGCGGCGGCCCGTTTGATGCGCTCGCCCGCCTCGGACAGGGCACGGGCCTCACTGCGGTCCAGCGAGAAGCCCAGCTTGGCGGCATCAACAATGACATAGATCATGCCGCCGTAAGCCACATCCACCAGCACCGTTCCCATGTTGGGCACTTCTACGGACCGGTTCTGGTGCATGACAAACGAGGGCACGTTCTGAAACGAAACACGCCGGCATTTGCCGCCTTTGCATTCGGCGCGCACCCGCACCAGACCGGCCGGGGTGTCGACGCACAGCTCGGTGATCGGGCTGGTCATGGGCAGCATGCCGGTTTCCAGCACCACCGTCACCGTGCACATCAGGTTGGAGCCCGACATGGGCGGGTAGCTGTCTGCCTCGATCACAACCATACCGAAGTCGGCCTCCGGCGCGATGGCGGGTGTCACCAGATTGACTGCGGCGTTGACGCTGCCGCGCGGGTCGGACAACAGCAGGGTGCGCAGCCAGTCCTGCTTTTGTTGCAGCAGCTGCTGGCGCTCGAACATGGACGCCGCCCGCGGAGCGATCACACCGCCGGTGATGACACGACCCACTTCACCT
>JAQSDS010000022.1 GCA_029946045.1 Rhodoferax sp. | reverse complement strand
GGCCATGGAGGAAGATCTTAAAAATGTGTACCAGATCGCTGGTGCGTTGAACGACGTCGAGCCGTCATTGCCCCAGCTGATGCCGGCCTTGTCAGCCCCCGCGCCTGAGACTTCTGTTGAAGTGGCAGCCCCCCTGGCAGCGAACAGCAGTCTGGCCGCCACCGATGTCAAGATCAAACGCAAAAAGAGAGCGGCTGCTGTCAAGCCGGGTCCGGTGTTGGCCACGCCCTTGCCCAGCAATGCAGAAAGATTGCACAAACATTTGCGCTACGTCCTGAAAACCAAGGGTTTTGCGCCGATCAACCAGACCGCCGTGGCCAAGGCCACCGGCATCCCCTTGGGCTCCATGACGGCTGCGCTCAAGCGCCTGATGGCGGCAGGCCATGTGCAGACCAATGACGCTGGCATGTTCAAACTGGTTTGAGCTTGCACGTTGCCATGGACCGACTGCAAACCGAGCTGCACCGCCTCTACCTGCCGCTCGCTGCGTCATCCGAAGGCCAGTACGACCCGGGTGAAACCGTCCGCCTGATTGATGCCGACGGTCGCGTTCGCGCCATGGTGGTGCAACTCGCCCAGCACGCCGGTTGGAACGGCATGGCGGCCTTATGGCAAGGTGTTCAGAGTGATTTTGGGCTGCCTGCCCCCGCCGTCGCGGTGTCTGGCGTAAACGGCTACCAGCTCTGGTTGTCCATGGCCGAGCCGGTGCCGCTGGCACAGGCGCTGGCGTTTCTGGAGGCGCTGCGCCTGCGCTATCTGGCTGGCATTGACCCCAGGCACATTCGCATGGCACCGCAAGCCAATGAATCAGCGGCGCCGACCCAAAGCATCAGACGGGTGCCGAGCGTGCAAGGCGAGTCAGGCCGTTGGTCGGCCTTTGTGGCCCCGGGTTTGGCTGGCATGTTTGCCGACGAGCCCTGGCTTGACATGGCCCCCGGCACGGATGCGCAGGCCAAGCTGCTGGCGAGCCTGAAAAGCATCCAGCCAGCTGAATTCCAGCAGGCACTGGACCAGCTCCGGCCGGCCGACGCGCCACCCCACCGTGCCTCGGCATCGGTGGCTGCCAATACGGCACATGACAGCCAGGACCCCAAGCGTTTTCTGCTCGCGGTGATGAACGACCCCGCAAATGAACTGCATCTGCGCATCGAAGCCGCGAAGGCTCTCCTGCCGTATTTCGAGCGCCACCCCACCTGAGTCGTCGCCCGGGCACCTTCCTTTAAAATACCTGACGATGTTTCGCACCTTACTCAAATCTAAAATCCATCGCGTCGCCGTCACGCAATGTGAACTGCACTACGAAGGCTCCTGCGCCATCGATGAAAACCTGCTGGACGCCGCCAACATTTGCGAGAACGAGCAAGTTCACATTTGGAATATCAACAATGGCGAACGCTTCATCACCTATGCCATCAAAGGCGAGCGGGGCACCGGCATGATTTCGGTCAACGGTTCTGCCGCACGCCGCGCCAGCGTGGGTGACTTGGTGATCATTGCTTCATTTGCTCAAGTACATGAAGACCAGGTACCGACCCATGAGCCGCAACTCGTGTTTGTGGATGAGCACAACCAACAAGTGGGCTTGCGCCACCATGTGCCCACGCAAGCGGCCCCTGGGCATGGGACAGATGAATGTTGAGTGAGCGGCGATGACGCCGGCCGAGCAACTGCTATTTCAGCTGTACCGAGCGTCTGACTACATCACGCTCTATTTCATGGATGATCCAGCGATGTTGGCCTGGATTTTTTGTTGAGTTGTTAAGAGCAGGTGGGCGCTGTGTGGATGAACACATCCGCCAGACCGGGTTGTGCCACGCCGTTCGCACGCAATACGCCCCAGGCAAGCAGGCCGTCTTCAGGGGGCCAAGCGGATAATATTGCATGCCTACTTGAAAGCCCAACGCATGTCTGATTCGAACACCTACACCCCACCCAAAGTATGGGCCTGGAACAAGGCCAACGGGGGCCGTTTTGCCAACACCAACCGGCCGGTTGCCGGGCCCACGCATGAACGTGTGCTGCCGCGTGGCAAGCATCCGCTGCAACTTTATTCGCTGGGCACGCCCAACGGCGTCAAGGTAACCGTGATGCTGGAGGAGTTGCTGGCGCTTGGCCACAGTGGCGCCGAATACGATGCCTGGCTGATTCGCATCAGCGACGGCGACCAGTTTGGCAGCGGTTTTGTTGGCGTGAACCCGAATTCCAAGATCCCGGCACTGCTGGACTACAGCACGCCCGAGCCGATCCGGGTGTTTGAGTCCGGCGCCATCCTGATGTATCTGGCAGAAAAATTTGGTGTCTTGTTGCCGACCCAACAACCGCAACGCGCCGAATGCTTGTCGTGGCTGTTTTGGCAGATGGGCAGCGCGCCGTTTCTGGGTGGCGGCTTCGGCCATTTCTATGCCTATGCGCCGAGCAAATTCGAATACGCCATCAACCGCTTTGCCATGGAAGTCAAGCGCCAGATGGATGTGCTCAATCGGCGGCTTGCCGAAAGTCCTTATGTGGCCGGTGACGAATACACCATTGCCGACATCGCCATCTGGCCCTGGTATGGCAACTTGGCCAGAGGCCAGCTTTACGAGGCCGGTGAATTCTTGCAGGTCAACGAGTACCCCCATGTGATCGCCTGGGCTGAGAAAATTGCCAAGCGTCCCGCAGCCAGCCGTGGCCGCATGGTCAACCGCATCACGGGGCCGCTGGAAGCCCAGTTGCACGAGCGCCACGATGCCGGCGACTTCGACACCCGCACCCAGGACAAGCTGCAGGCGCAGGCCTGAACGTGTGCTGCGCTGGGGGCTGGACCAGCCGGGCAATGCGCTTTGCTGCGTGTCCCCCGGCCTACGGCCTCCTCCTTTACCTCCGCGAAGCGCATCACCCGGCTGGTTCGGCTTGCGAAGTAGGCTGTGGCGCCAAGGCATGTGCGCTGTTTTTATCCTGTGCGAGAATAGCCACCTTTCAGTGCTCGGCAAAATGCGGCTGTAGCTCAGTGGATAGAGTATTGGCCTCCGAAGCCAAGGGTCGTGGGTTCGATCCCCGCCAGCCGCACCAAACTCAAATTCGCCACCCTTCAGGCTCGACTGGAGACCAGTCCGAGCGCCTTGTGCGCCAGCGCTAGGAAGGCGGCGCGCTCTGCGGCTGACAGCTGCGCCAAGATATCAGTTTGCAAGGCTTCCACCACGGGTCGACTGGCCGCCAGCAGTTGTTTCGCCGCGTGCGTGAGGTGCAGCCGACGCGCCCTGCGATCCTGCTCGCTGACCACGCGCCGCACGAGGCCCTTGTGTTCCAAGCGGTCGATCACTCCGCCAATCGTGGCGCGGTCGAAGACGATGGTCGCGGCCAGGGTGGCCTGGTCGATGCCGGGCTGCTGATCAATGGCGTCGAGCGCAGCGAACTGCACCGACGTCAGGTCGAAGCCCGCCGCTTGTGTCTGTGCCTGGAAGACCTGTGTCGACTGCTGATGCAGCCGCCGGATCAGGTGTCCGGCCATTTCAATTCTGTGCATACGCTTTTCCTTTGGTTGCCGACCTTACCTCATCGCGCCAACGTCTTTTTGTGTTTGACGATTTTAGAGTGCTTACATATAATATGTATACGTTTCATTATTCAATTAAAAACCAAATGAAGGAGACTCTATGCGATACCACCACAACGGCTTCAAGCCCGGCGATCCCGATGTCAGCTCGGCCGCGCTAGATCACCGCCGCGTGGGCGACCCATTGCCGGATACCGTGGACGTGTTGATTGCCGGGTCTGGACCCGCAGGTCTGTGCTTGGCTGCCCAGCTCGCAGGGGTGCCAGGGATCCGCACGATGGTGGTCGAACCCAAGCTCGGGCCCATGGAAAAGGGCCAGGCAGACGGCATCAGCGTGCGCTCGATGGAGATGTTCCAGGCCTTCGGCTTTGGCGAGAAGGTCCAGCGCGAATCGATGTGGATCAACGAGACCACCTTTTGGGCGGCTGGAAAAGAGACGTCGCTCGACCGTGTGGCCCGCGTGCAAGATGTGCCCGATGGCACCTCCGAGATGCCCCATGTGCTGATCAACCAGGCGCGGGTGCATGACATGTTCCTCGACATCATGCGCAACTCGCCCAGTCGTCTGGAACCCGATTACGGGTTCAAGGTGGCCGATCTCATCATCGACGCCACTGCCACCGAATACCCTGTCACCGTCACGCTCGAAAACACGTCTCCTGGCCGCGAAGGCCAGACCACCACTGTGCGGGCCAACTACGTGATCGGCTGTGACGGCGCTCGCTCCAACGTGCGCAGCGCCATCGGTGGCGCGCTGCACGGCGACGCGGCCCACCAGGCCTGGGGCGTGATCGACTTGCTGGCTGTCACCGACTTTCCCGACTGGCGCATGAAATCGTTTGTGCGCTCGGAAGAAGACGGCATCCTGATGGTGTTGCCGCGCGAGGGGGGCCATCTGGTGCGCCTGTACGTCGAGATGGACAAGCTCAGCGACAACGAGCGCGCCGCCGACCGCGGCATGAACGCCGACGACATCATCGCCAAAGCGCAGCGCATTTTCAGGCCGTTCAAGCTGGATGTGAAGGAAGTAGTGTGGTGGTCAATCTACGAGATTGGCCACCGCCTGACGGATAAGTTTGACGACGTACCAGAATCACAGATGGCGATTCGCTCACCCCGCGTCATGCTGGCTGGCGACGCCTGTCATACCCACAGCCCCAAGGCGGGCCAGGGCATGAACGTGTCGATGGGGGATGCCTTCAACATGGGCTGGAAACTGATCTCGGTGCTGACAGGCCGTGCCAACCCTTCTCTGTTGCACAGCTACTCGGGCGAGCGGCGTGCTGCCGCCAAGGACCTGGTGGAGTTTGACCACAAGTGGGCGCGCGTGGTCGGCGCCCGCGGTCAAGATGACGCCACCGATGGCTTACCCCGCGTGGCGCGGGAATTTGTCAACAACTTACCATTCACCTGCGGCCTGACGATCCAATACGAGCCAAGCGCCCTCACGGGTGCTGCCACGCATCAGGCACTGGCTTCGGGTTTCGACATCGGCAAGCGGTTCCACTCCGCCCCCGTCATCCGCTTGGCCGATGCCAAACCGATGCAGTTGGGCCACGCCATCGACGCTGACGCACGTTTCCGTTTGTTTGTCTTTGCGCCAGCGAACGACACCTGCGCTCCCGGCGGTGCGGTCGCCTCGCTGTGCGACTGGCTAGAAAACGATCCGGCGTCACCCGTTCGCCGCCACACCGCGGCGGGCGAAGACGTGGACTCCGTGATCGACACCCGCGTGGTATTCCAGCAGGATTTCAGAACGCTGGATTTCGCCACCATGCCAACCCTGCTGCGCCCGTCTGTGGGCCGTTACGGACTGTGCGACTACGAGAAGGTCTTCTGCGCAGACCACAAGCTCGACCAGGACATTTTTGATGCGCGCGCCATCGACCGTGCCGCAGGCTGCATGGTCATCGTGCGCCCGGATCAATACGTAGGCCATGTCCTTGCGTTGTCTGCCCGCGACGACCTGGCGGCGTATTTCGCCGCCATACTGCGGCCGCGCGGCTGATCCGTCAACGCAAGACAACCGGTAATGAGATCGCTGTCAATCTCGGCATTGGCTTCGCCATCATCCACCCGCCGACGTATGAACTGCGCGAGTTCAAGCGGGGAAAGGTTCTGCCGCTTCAGGGCATCGGTCACCTTAAGATTCAACAAACCTGGGTCGGCACCGATACGCAACTCATGGATGTTCAACCACTGCATTGAGTTCTGCCAGCCGCTCTGGCGTACCCACATCGGTCCAGGGTCCGGGGTACAACTCGGCTGACACCTGGCCCTGGTCCATGGCGCGGCGCAACAGCGGGGCCAGCGCGGCTTTGACGCCCAGCGGGTTGCCCGGCGCGATGTCGCACCATGGCGCGGCAAACAGGGCGCGGCGGTACAAGCCAATGGTAGAAAAGGTGAAGCGTGGGTGCGGGTCGTCTTTGGGCAGATTCAGCGCCAGCGCCGGGCCTGCTGCTTGCGCTTGCAGGCCAAAGTCGCCGCCGGGGTTGTGCGCCGGGTTGGGTACCAGCCAGAGGTGCGCCAGCTTGTCACTGGCGGCAAAGCGCGCAAGCGCCGCCTGGCTAAATTCAAAGCCAGGCGTGAACACATCGGCCGCCAGCACCCAGAACACCTCGTCCAGCTGGGGCAGGGCGCGTGCAATGCCGCCGGCAGTTTCCAGCGCGCCGCCAAAGTCATGGCCTTCGTGTGAGTAGCGCAGGGCCAGGCCAGGCGGATGGGCTGCCTGCACGATCTGCTCAGCCAGCCAGTCGGTATTGACCAGCACCTGCTGGCAGCCGCCACGTTGCAGCGCCTCCAGTTGCCATTGCAGCAGCGGCTTGCCCTGCACTTTCAGCAAGGGTTTGGGGCAGCTGTCGGTGAGCGGGCGCATGCGCTCGCCGCGACCAGCGGCCAGCAGCATGGCGGTGGCCAGGCAATTCATTGCTGCCTGGGCTGCGTTTTGGCCTCGTTGTAGCCCGCCATCAGCTGGGCGTAAACCGGGCCAGGCCGGCCGTTGCCGACCGCTTGGCCGTCGAGCAGGGTCACCGGCAGCACCTCCTTGGTGGCCGATGACAACAGCAATTCATCAGCGTGCAGCACTTCGTCGCGGCTGATGCGGCGCAACTCGAAAGGGATGCCCCGGGCGCGGCAGATTTCTTCGATCAGGCCGTAGCGAATGCCTTCAAGCACCAGGTGGTCTTTGGGTGTGCCCAGCAGCTTGCCGCCCTTCACCACCCAGACGTTGCTGGCAGCGGCCTCGCTCAAAAAGCCGTCGCGGAACATCACGGTCTCCAGGGCGCCAGCGTCAAAACTGATCTGGCGCGCAAACACCGCGCCCAGCAGGCTGGTGCTCTTGATGTGGGCTTTTTCCCAGCGGAAGTCGTCGGCTGTGACGCAGGCCACGCCTTGGCTGCGCTGCGCCTCGGTGGGCAGCTTCATGGTGTTGGTCATGACGAACACCGTGGGCGCAATGTCGGTGGGCATGACGTGGTCGCGCAGGGCCACGCCGCGGGTGATCTGGATGTAAATTAACTGGTCAAGCGCCTCGGTGCCAACGCCTTTAGACGCCGCAAACGTGGCCATCAACTGCTGCGCCACGTCGGCCCATTGGGCGTGCGTCAGCGGGTTGGCGATGCGCAACTCGGCCAGGCTGCGGTCCAGCCGAGCCATGTGTTCGGCAAAGCGGAACAACTGGCCGCCATAGGTCGGCACCACTTCATAGACGCCATCGCCAAAAATAAAGCCGCGGTCCATCACGCTGATTTTGGCGTTGGGCAGCAGGGTGAATTCACCGTTGAGGTAACAAGGCAGGGGAGGTAAGGTGGTCATGGCTGAATTATGCGCAAGTCTGGTGGCGTAGATTGTGCTGCCAGCTTATTTTTGCAACGCTTCGTCCAGCACTTCTATCCAGTGCCGCACCGGCGTGTCGGTGCCACTTTGTAGGTGGGTGATGCAGCCGATGTTGGCTGACACGATCTGCTCGGGTTGGTCGGTGCCAAAAGTGGTGGCCAGGTGGCCCAGTTTGCGGTCACGCAACTGGTAGGAAATGGTGGGGTTGAGCACGCTGTAGGTGCCCGCCGAGCCGCAGCACAGGTTGGCTTCGCAGCCGGTGGTCTTGACGTTGAAGCCCAGTTCGCCCATGTATTTCTCGACGCCGCCGCGCAGCTGCATGCCGTGTTGTAGCGTGCAGGGCGGGTGAAAGGCGATGCGGCTGGCGCTGCCCGATACCTGACCCTTGAGCTTGTCCGCCAGTTCGGGCAACCATTCACTGACATCCTTGGTGAGTTCGCTCACGCGTTTGGCCTTGGCGGCGTAATGCGGGTCATCAATCAGGATATGGCCGTAGTCCTTGACCATCACCCCGCAGCCCGAGGCGTTGATCACAATGCCTTCAACGCCGGCCTCGATGTGCGGCCACCAGGCGTCGATGTTGGCGCGCATGTGCGCCATGCCACCGTCCTGGTCGTTGAGGTGAAATTTGACCGCGCCGCAGCAACCCGCCTTGGGCGCCACCACGCACTGGATGCCGGCGGCATCAAACACCCGTGCCGTGGCGCTGTTGATGTTCGGGCTCATGGCGGGTTGCACGCAACCTTCCAGCACCAGCACCTTGCGGTTGAGTTTTCTTGAAGGGGTTTGACCGGCGTCCTGTTTGGCCGGCACCTTGTTCTTTAAAGCGTGGGGCAAGAGCGGCCGCACCAGCTGGCCGACGGCCATGGCCGGGCCAAACAGCGGTGACGGCAGGCCTTCTTTCAAAGCCCAGCGCAGCGCTCGCTCGCCCGCCGGGCGCGGCACCTGGGCATCTACCAGCTTGCGCCCGATGTCGAGCAAGTGGCCGTATTGCACGCCGCTGGGGCAGGTGGTTTCGCAGTTGCGGCAGGTCAGGCAGCGGTCCAGGTGCATTTGGGTTTTGCGGGTGGGCACTGCGCCTTCGAGCACCTGCTTCATCAGGTAAATGCGGCCACGCGGCCCGTCAAGCTCGTCGCCGA
>JAQSDS010000021.1 GCA_029946045.1 Rhodoferax sp. | reverse complement strand
AGCTCACCCACCCACCAATTACGCTGTGGCTGGAAACCGCGCGCGACCACCTGCGCAGCATGGCGCTGGACTGGCCACAACACCTGCCCGAAGCGCGGGACGCAGGCCCCGATCTGCGATGGCTGGACGACTGCCCCTTGCCCCTGGCCGCCAGGCACGCACCCACGGATGCGGCCGCTGCACTGGTTCAATTGGGCCAGTTGCGCACCTGGCTCGAAAGCCGCATTTTGGGCCAGTCCATCCACCAATGGCTGCAGGATTGCGCAGCGCCAGAAGCCTTCGCCGACTGGTGCCAGGCCCAGGCCCACCGCTTGCCGCCGGTCAGGTATTTGCGCGACTGGTATCCCCAGGCCAGCCGTCTGCACCTACCGGCGCACAGCCTGCAGGTGCTGCACCAGGACCCCATCGTGCAACGCCAGCAGTTGTCCGAACTGGCGCAGGCCATGGCGCAGCAAAGCGGCTTTGTGCAACACCCCAGCTGGCGCGGCCAATGCGTTGAAAACGGCCCCTGGACCCGGCTGCGCCACGGCGCCCGTCAACAAGGTCTGCCGCGCAGTGCCTGGTGGCGCCTGAGCGCGCGCTGGCTGGAATTACTGACGCTGGCCCAGGCCGCCTCGGATGCTCCGGATGCCGATTGCGCTGCACCCATGTTGGCCACGGGTGCGCTGTGGCTGGCGCAAGGCCAGGCGCTGGGCTGGTGTGAAATGGCGCGCGGCTTGTTGCTGCACTGGGTGCAGCTGGACGCCGCTGGCGGCGTGCTGGAATACCGCGTGCTCGCGCCCACCGAGTGGAACTTTCATCCACAAGGTGCGCTGGCACAGGCAGTAGCGC
Source organism: Rhodoferax sp. (assembly GCA_029946045.1). GTDB lineage: Bacteria > Pseudomonadota > Gammaproteobacteria > Burkholderiales > Burkholderiaceae_C > Rhodoferax. Next base: position 7,762 of record JAQSDS010000021.1, on the reverse strand, counting down.
GACTGGCCAGCAACGACCAAGCGCTTGCCGCCATGCTGGCAGCCGCCTATGATCCTTGTGTCCGCTGTACAGTGGCCTCTTAAGAGGAAATTGCGATGACCTTCAACGTGTTATGGCTTCAGTCGGGTGGCTGCGGCGGCTGCAGCATGTCGCTGCTGTGCGCCGATAGCGCAGACTTTCCGGCGCTGCTCAAAAACAGCGGCATCGAGCTGCTGTGGCACCCCAGCCTGTCGCTTGAGAACCAGCAAGACCTGCTCGGCATTTTGCAAGACTGCCTGAACGGGCGCACGCGGTTGGACGCGCTGTGCATCGAGGGCGCCGTACTGCGCGGACCCCACCATTCCGGGCGCTTTCACCTGCTGGCCGGCACCGATGTGCCCATGATGCAATGGATCGAGCAGCTCGCCGCCGTGGCCACCCACGTGCTGGCGGTGGGCAGTTGTGCCGCCTGGGGCGGTGTCAGCGCCAGCGGCTGCAACCCCACCGACGCCTGCGGCCTGCAGTATGAGGACGAGCAAATCGGCGGCCTGCTCGGTCGCGACTTCTGCGCCCGGGGCGGTTTGCCGGTGGTCAATATTGCCGGCTGCCCGACCCACCCGGGCTGGGTTCTTGACACGCTGATGCTGCTGGCCGAGGATCAGTTTGGCGCGCACGACCTGGACCCGCTGGCGCGGCCGCGCTTTTATGCCGACCAGCTGGTGCACCACGGTTGCCCGCGCAACGAGTACTACGAGTACAAGGCCAGCGCAGCCCAGCCCACCGACCTGGGCTGTCTGATGGAAAACATGGGCTGCAAGGGTACCCAGGCCCACGCCGACTGCAACACCCGGCTCTGGAACGGCAATGGCAGTTGCCTGCGCGGCGGCTTTGCCTGCATCAACTGCACCGCGCCGGGCTTTGAGGACCCGGGGCACGCCTTTCACCTCACACCCAAACTGGCGGGCATTCCGGTCGGGCTACCCACCGACATGCCCAAAGCCTGGTTTGTGGCGCTGGCGTCGCTGTCCAAAAGTGCCACGCCCAAACGCGTCAAGGTCAATTCGCGCAGCGACCATGTGGTGCTGCCACCCGTCTCGCGCCCCACGCGGCGACGCTGAATGAAGGCTGCAGCATGACCCGCCGCCTGGTGCTTGGTCCCTTCAACCGCGTCGAGGGCGACCTCGAGGTTCAGCTTGAGGTCGCCGATGGCCGTGTCACAGAAGCCCGGGTCAACGCCCCGATGTTTCGTGGCTTCGAGCTGATGCTGGCGGGCCGCGAGCCAATGGACGCGCTCACCATCGTGCCGCGCATTTGCGGCATCTGCTCGGTGTCGCAGTCGGTGGCGGCAGCGCGCGCCCTGGCCGACGCTTGTGGCGTGCTGATGCCCCCCAACGGCGTGTTGGCCACCAACCTGATGCTGGCTTGCGAAAACCTGGCCGACCACCTGACGCATTTCTATCTGTTTTTTATGCCCGACTTCACCGGCCGGGTGTATCACGGGCGCGCCTGGCAGGCGCAGGCGCAGCAGCGCTTTGCGGCGCTGGCGGGTAGCCCCACTGGCGGTGGCTTGCACAGTCGCCAGGCGCTGGCCGCACGGGCGCGCTGGTTCGAGCTGATCGGCACACTGGGTGGCAAATGGCCGCACACCGGGGCCATTCTTCCCGGCGGAAGCGCGCGCGCGATCGAATCAGCAGAGCGTGTGCGCCTGCTGGCGCGGGTGCGCGAGATGCGCGCCTTTCTGGAGCAAACCCTGTTCGGCACGCCACTCGAAGAAGTGGCAGCGCTCGACAGCCTGGCTGCCCTGCAGCGCTGGCGCGGCCGCTCCGCAGGAAGCGACCTGGCCTTGTTTCTGGACATCGCCGATGACACCGGCCTGGCCAAGCTGGGTAGTGGTCCGGGCCGCTACCTGAGCTATGGCGCCTATGCCGAGGCTGATGGCGGTCACATCATGGCACGCGGGATCTGGGATACCACCCGCCAGCAAGTGCTGCCGCTTGAGACCCAGGACATCACCGAAGACCCACGCCACGCCTGGTACGCCGAAGAGGCCGGTGCCGCCGCCCTGCACCCGATGCTTGGGCGCACGCTGCCACAAGCCGACAAAGCCGGTGCCTACAGCTGGAACAAGGCGCCGCGCCTGGCCGGCCAGGTGCTGGAGACCGGCGCCATTGCCCGCCAACTGGTGGACGGCCAGCCCCTGATTCGCGCCGCCGTGCAGGCGCATGGCGGCTGCGTTAGCACCCGGGTGCTGGCACGGGTGCTGGAGCTCGCGCGTATCGTGCCCTTGATGGAGCGGTGGCTGCTGGCCTTGCAGCCGCACGCGCCATTTCATGAGGCCCATGTGCTGCCAGATCAAGCCCAGGGCATCGGCCTGACCGAGGCCGCGCGCGGTGCGCTGGGTCATTGGCTCTGCATTGAAAAAGGCCGCCTCAGCCACTACCAGATTGTGGCGCCCACCAGTTGGAACTTTTCGCCGCGCGATGCGGCGGGCACGCCCGGTGCGTTGGAGGCTGCCCTGGTTGGTGCTCCCCTGGACAGTACGCATGATGATGCCACCAGCCACACCAGCGTGGCGGTGCAGCACATTGTGCGATCGTTCGACCCCTGCATGGTGTGCACCGTGCACTAACCGCCTCGAACCATGACGCCGCACTCGCCCCCCGCACCCCCATTGCTGCCCGAGGACCTCGACGGCGTGAGCGAGGACACCTGGCTGGATGTGATCCACAAGATGGAGGAGGTTTACTCGAAGCTGGTCACTGACGAGGTCGAGCTGGAAGAGAAAAACGCCCAACTGGAACAGTCGCAACAATTCATCTTCAGCCTGCTGTCGAGCATGAGCGACGTGCTGATCGCCTGCAACCAGGATGGCCTGATCGAGGAATCCAACGCCGCCCTGTGCAAACTGGTGGGCCGCAGCGAACAAGCGCTGCGCGGCACCCCGGTGCCAGACTTGCTGGCGGACGCACAAAGCGTACAGCGCTGGCAATTGGCCATGTACCACGCGGCCGCGCATGAGGTGGCCGTGGTTGAACTCAATTTGCGCGACGCCCAGGGTCTGCCGGTGCCGGTTGACATGAGCTGCACACCACGCCACAACAGCAGCGGGCGCGAGGTCGGCAGGGTCCTGGTGGGCCGTCCGCTGGGTGAAATCAAGCGCGCCTACCACCAGTTGCGCGAGGCGCACGACGCACTCAAACTGGCGCAGCAACAGCTGTTGCACTCTGAAAAAATGGCCTCGCTGGGTCGTCTGGTGGCCGGCGTGGCGCACGAACTCAACAACCCAATCAGCTTTGTGCTGGGCAATGTGCACGTGCTGCAACGTTATGGCGCCCGCCTGGGCCGCTACCTGGAGGCCGTGCAGCAATTGGACCTGCCCGGACCGGTACAAGCCTTGCGCCAGGAATTACGCATTGACGCCCTGGTCAAAGACCTGCCCTCCCTGATGGAAGGCACGCTGGAAGGTGCCCAGCGCACCGCAGACATCGTCGACGGCCTGAAACGCTTTTCAAGCGCCAGCCAGGGTGGCGTAACCCAGGTGGAGCTCAACGCGGTGGTGGAGCGCGCCATTCACTGGGTACAAAAAGGCACGGCGCCGAATTTTGAAATTCAATGGACGCGCGGCCCCGATTGCCATGTGAGCGGCAACGCCGGGCAGTTGTTGCAAGTGATGATGAACCTGATCCAGAACGCCTCTGACGCTGCCAGTGCCCACGGGGCTGGCGCTGCCACGGCGCCGCAACTGCGCATCAGCCTGAGCCAGCACAACCATCAGGCGCAGGTGCGCTTTGCTGACAACGGGGCCGGCGTGGCGCCAGCGCACATGGCGCACATTTTTGAGCCCTTTTTCACCACCAAAAGCGTCGGCAAAGGCACGGGACTGGGCCTGTCGATCAGCTACGGTCTGGTCGAGCAGCACGGTGGCCATCTGAGCTGCGCCAACCTGCCTGATGGGGGTGCCGAATTCACCCTGGCGCTGCCGCTGCGTTGAACGCGACGCAGGCACCAATCACAGTGCCCGGTCCAGGTGGGTGTAACCCCCATCGACAAAAATCCATTGGCCCGTGGTGTGCGACGACGCGTCAGACAGCAGAAACACACACATGTTGGCAATTTCCTCAGGCGTGGTCATGCGCTTGCCCAGCGGAATTTTTTCAACAATTTTTGCCAGCTTTTCCTGCGGCTTGTCAAAACCGGCAAGCCACTGCTGGTAAAGCGGCGTCATGACTTCGGCCGGGATCACGGCGTTGACGCGCACGCCAGACTCCAGCAAGGCCGCAGCCCATTCCCGGGTCAGCGACAACTGGGCGCCTTTGGACGCGCAATAGCCGCTGGTGTTGCCCTGGCCCGTGAGGGCGGTCTTGGAGGACACATTGACGATCGCGCCCCGGCTGGCCTTGAGGTGCGGCACACAGTGGTGTGCCATCACGTAGTAGTGAATCAAGTTGCGCTCGAGCGAGGCAACAAACGCGTCGCGGCCCGCGTCCAGGCCGATGCCGTCGTTGATGCCCGCGTTGTTGACCAGGCCGTCAATCCGCTGGAACCGGGCCACCGTGGCGGCCACCGCGTCCCGACAGGCCAGGTCATCAGCGAGTTCCAGCTGGATGAATTGGTAGCCGGGCTGGAGCTGCGCCAGCGCTGATATGAATGCCTCACTCAACGGATTTTTTCCCAGGATCACGGGAACAGCGCCCTCTCGGGCCAGTGCCAGCGAAATGGCAGCGCCAATGCCGCTGCCGCCCCCGGTCACCATGACCACTTTGTCTTTCAAATGCAGATTCATGCCTGTCCCTTGTCGTGTTGTGTTGTGTTTTGTTGTGTTTTAAATCGTCAAACCGTAAATGCGCACGGCATTGCCGCCCCAGAACGCCTTCTGCTGCTGGCTGTCAAGCCGCGACGCGGCCCAGTCCTGGGCAATGGCATGCACACCGGGGTAGTCGGCACCCAATTGGCAGACTGGCCAATCCGAGCCAAACATCAAACGTTCGGGTCCAAACGCCCCCAGGGCCAGATCGAAGCATTGTGTGATGTGCTGCATGTCGGCCGCGCTGGGGGCATCCTGGTGTGGCCAATCGGTCTCGGTGACCAGCCCCGAGAGTTTGCAGCTGACATGGGACAGCCGTGCCAATTGCTGCAACTGATGGGTCCATTGCTGTCGTGACTCGGGTGCCGTCAACCAGTCCCGGATGGCAGGCTTGCCCACGTGGTCCAGCACCAATGCATGCCGGTCGTGGCGGGCGCAAAAGTCGCTCACCAAGGGCAGTTGATGCGCCAATACCAGGACCTCAAACACCAGTTGCCGACGCTGCAGGCAGGCGACACCCTGAGCCAAAGCCGGGTTGCCAAGCAAGGCCGCTAAGTCGGGTTCGTCCTGCAACAGGTGACGAAAGCCCTTGAGCTTGTCCTGCCCATGCCAGCGCGCCAGGTCCGCCTCCAGCGTGGGACTGGTCAGATCGGTCCAACCAACCACCCCCAGAATGTGCGGGTGGTGCGCTGCCAGATCGAGCAAATAATCGGTTTCTTCCGGGCAGCACCGCGCTTGTACGGCGATCAGCCTCAGGACGCCACAACGGTCCATGTCGGGTCGGCTGTCGGCTGGGCGTTGGTGCCGGCGCAGGATGGGCATGTCTTCGGAAATCCAGGGGAAATCTGGCGGCTTAAACTGCCAGAAATGCTGGTGGGTGTCAATTTTCATGTTGGCTGCGGGTAAAAGGTCGGCACATAGAGTGGCTATCTTGACGGCACGCAGCCTGGCTGGGTATACGGGAAAACGATAGGAACAAAACTTCTTTTACCGTACTAACATGTTAGCTCGTTAACAGACCGTTGATCACTTTGCCACTTGCACCATGCTGACCGGAATCTCCCCCTTGCTCACGACCGAGATATCGGTACCGGCAGCTCTGCGCAGTGACGGCAACCTCATTCTCAAAAAAGGTGTGATTGCCGCATGAACGCGCCGCCAGTGACCCAGCGGGCGCGCGCCTACCAGGGCTTTACCCAGCAGATTTTGAGCGGCAAAATCCGCAGCGGCCAGTTTGTGTCGCAGCGGGAACTGATGACCCTGATCGACATGCCTTTGGCCGCCGTGCGCGAGATGATCCCGCGGCTCGAAGCCGGCGGCCTGATCAAGACTGTGCCGCAGCGCGGCTTGCAAATTGCACACGTCGACCTCAAGCTGGTCCGCAACGCTTTTCAGATCCGCGCCATGATCGAGCGCGAAGCAGTGCAGCATTTTGTCCACATCGCCAGCGACAGCGAACTGCAGGCCATCGAGTCCAGCCACCACGACATCCTGAACCGTGCCAGTGCGCTGGGCCAGGGGCTGGTCAGCGATGTCAGTCTGCTCGATGACGCGCAGGCCGTCGACTGGGGCCTGCACGACCGCATGGTCGACGCCCTGGGCAATGACATCCTGTCCGAAATTTACCGGGTCAACAGCCTGCGTGTGCGCCTCATCAAGCTGGAGCACAGCGTCATCACCCCGGCGCGGCTGATCCCGGCCATGCAGGAGCACCTGCGCTTTATTGCTGCCCTGCTGCGCCGCGACGCCCCTGAGGCCACCCGCCTGCTCGAGGAGCACATCAACAGTGCCCGCAACCGTGTCATGACGGCGCCACTAGAACAGGTGCGCGGCGAATGGGAACCCTCAACAAGCCCTCAACCACAAGGAAAACCAAGTGAATCCTGATATCAACGGGCTCTGGCCCGCCCTGTTATTGCCAGTCGCGCCCGACGGCACCCTCGACACCCCACGGGCCCTGGCCCATGCCAGGGTCATGCTCGCGGCCGGTTGCGACGGGGTCACCCTGTTCGGCACCACCGGTGAAGGCCCGGCCTTTAGCTTGGCCGAGCGCAAGGGTTTGCTGGAATCGCTGCTCGGCAGCGGCATCCTGGCCAGCCAGATCCTGGTGACCACCACCGCGCTGGCCTTGGGCGAGGCCATAGAACTGGGCCGCCATGCCGCCCGCCTGGGCGTCCACCGCCAGATGTTCATGCCGCCGTTTTACTTCAACCAGCCACGCGAAGCCGGCATCATCGAATCGGTCTCGCAGTTGGTGCGTGGTATCGGTGACGACCAGCTCAAACTGCTGCTCTACCACTTCCCGGCCATGAGCACTTTTGGCTTTTCGCATGAGGCCATTGCCGAGTTGGTGCGCCGTCACCCCGGACAGGTCATGGGCGTCAAGGACAGCGGTGGCAGTCTGGCGCACGCGCTGGAACTGGCCAAGGCATTCCCCGCCCTGTCCATCCTGACGGGCAGCGAACAGCATGTGGCCGAAGTGATGCGTGCCGGTGGCTCGGGCTCGGTCAACGGCCTGACCAACGTGGCGCCGCGCCTGATGGCACGCGTCATCAGTAACCCGCACCAAGTCAGCCCGGCCGACAGCCAGTTGATCCTGTCGCTGCTTGCCTTGTTAAGCGTTCGACCCAACATGCCCTTCGTCGCTGTCTACAAACTCATGCTGGCCACAAAAAATGGCGATGCCATGTGGCTTAACATGCGCGCACCGCTGAGTGCACTGGATCCTTCCGAGGCGCAAGCGGTGCGTGACGGCTATGCCGCCCTTGGTGCACAACTTGAAACCATTTAACAACCACAGGAGACCCCACCATGACCACCCCATCCACCTTTAGCCGCCGCACCCTGCTGGGAGCCGCTGCCGCCCTGAGCACCGTTTCGCTGCCCAGCCTGGCACAAACCAAAACCGTGTTGCGCATCTCCACCCCGGCCGTGCCCGACGACTGGCATGCCAAGATGTGGACTGTGTTCAAGGACAAT
>JAQSDS010000020.1 GCA_029946045.1 Rhodoferax sp. | reverse complement strand
CCCGCCCTCGGGCCGAAAGCTTGTTTGGGGGCATTCGCGGCGAGGGCGCCGCTCCCACAGGGGCTGGGCGGGGTTAGTTGACTGCATCGCGCGCGGCTTAGTTGACTGCATTACGCGCAGTGCTGACGGCTGCCGCGCTGGGCAAGATCAGGCTGATGACGCGGTTCCAGCGGACCAGGGGCACGGGGTCAACATAGATGACGTCACGGGCTTGTAGCTCAAAGCCTTCGGCCAGCGCGTAGGCGGCGGGGCTGCGGGCGTCAAGGTGGTACACCTCGGGCTGGGCGCTGTTGGCGGCGCGAATGACAAAGATCTGGCGCGGGTCGCCCGAGGCCGGGTTGACGCCGCCCGAGTCGCCCAGGGCTTCGTTGAGAGTGAGGCGGCCGTCACGCAGGGTTTGGGTGCTGGGGCGTTGGACCTCGCCCATGACAAAGACTTTGGATTCTTCGCGCGCCAGCACACGCACCATGTCGCCACTGCCGAGCAGGATGTTGGCGGGGTTGACACCGCGCGCGGTGAGCAGCGGCAGGTTGACCAAGGTGGTGCTGCCGTTGCGGGTGATGGCGATGGCCGAGCGGTCGGCCAGGGCGGTCAAGCCCCCTGCCCGGCCCAGGGCTTCGGGGAGCGTCATGGGGCTGTCATTGACGGCTTGCAGGCCGGGGTTGCGGACCTCGCCATCCAGGTAAACCCGGCCGCTGCGGTAAGACTGCATGCGCACAGTAACTTGGGGGTCTTTGATGTATTTGGCCAGGCGCTGGGTGAGCAGGTCGCGGGCTTCGTATTCGGTCAGGCCAGCAAGTTTGAGTGTGCCCACATAGGGGAACTGGATCAAACCCTGCGGGCTGACGTTATACCCATTGCCCACGCTGGACAGGCTGCCAGCGTCGGTGGCCAGGCCACCAGCGGCGGTAATGGCGAGTTCGGGGTGGTCCCAGACCACGATGTTGAGCACATCGGCCGGGCCAATCAGGTAGGGTTTGGGCTGGCCAAAGAGTTGTTTGACTTCGGGCGCGATGTCGGTAGTGCGGTTGGCACGCTGCTGGCGAATGAGTTCGGGGGTGATGCTGATCAGGCTGCCCGCAGGTGGAGCGTCTGGCGCGCTTGTGCTGCTGCGCGCCTGGGTGATCGACCAGGGGTTGCTGGCGGGGTCCTGAAAAACATCGGTTTTGCCAACGTACATGCCCGGTGCGTAGGCGCAGGCACTGAGCACCAGGCTGGCCAGCAACGGCGGGAGCAAACGCAGGGTGCGGCTGGGCGAGTGGGTGTGGTGTGGAGGTGAATTGGGGTTCATTGAATGGGGCGCAGCCGCGTTAGTGGGCGTTGGGGTGGGTGAAGCCCTTGAACACGGTCAGAAAAATGATCTTGAGGTCAAACCAGAGGGAGATGTTTTCGATATAAAAAAGGTCGTGTGTGACGCGCTGTTCCATCTTGCGGAGGGTGTCGGTTTCGCCGCGAAAGCCGTTGACTTGGGCCCAGCCGGTAATGCCGGGCTTGACCTTGTGACGCCACATGTAACCCGGCACCAGTTCTTTGTAGTGTTCGTTGTGTTGCACTGCATGCGGGCGCGGCCCGACGATGGACATGCTGCCGCTGAGCACGTTGAAAAACTGGGGCAGTTCGTCAAGGCTGGTGCGGCGCAAAAAGGCGCCCAGCGGCGTAATGCGGGCGTCGTTGCGGCAGGCCTGTGTGACTTTAAAGTCGCGCTCCTGGTGCACCACCATACTGCGGAATTTGTAGACCGAAATCATTTCGCCGTTCCAGCCGTGGCGCGTTTGCTTGAACAGCACCGGGCCGGGCGATGTGAGTTTGATGGCCAGCGCAATCAACACCATGAGCGGGCTGATCAACAGCAAAATAAGGGCAGCCAGCACCACGTCTTCTATTTGCTTGACGATGCGGGTCGCGCCGGTGATGGGCGACATGGACAGGTCAAGCATTTGCAGACCCACCACCTCGCTGACGCCGTGGTTCATGAGCTTGAGCGAAAACCAGTCGGGCACCATGCGGATGTTGGCGGTGCTGTGACGCAGCACGGCCAGGGTGGACTCGATGCCCGCGCGGTCGCCCAGCTGCAAACACAGCCAGACTTCGTCGGGCTGGCGCTGGCCGGGTGTGTTGATGAAGCGTGCCAGGTCTGGCGGCGCCAGCACGGCCTGAATTTGCAGGCCGCTCCAGGGTGCGATTTGGATTGACTTTTGGGCAAATTCGCTGCTCGGGCCGGTGCCCACGATGAGCACCATCTTGAAGTTGTAGCCCTTGCTGCGCAGCCAACGCAGACCCGAATGAATGACCAGGCGCACGAGACTCATGGCAAACAGCGTACTGAGCGCCCAACTGCCAAACCAGACCCGCGAGACGTCAGACGAGGATTTTGAAACAAAGAGCCAACCCGTGATGATGGCCAGGGTGTAAAACCAGGACAGCACCACCGGCTTGAGCATGTCTACCAAAGAACTGCCACGCCACGAGCGGTTGAAGTTGTTTGAAAAGGCAAACATCAACACCAATGCAGCCAGCACCAGCACGCTGTAGTGGGCCAACGCCGGAGACAGGTTGGGTTGCCCCAAATACCATTTGAAAGTGGCCAGCGCGCACACGGCAATGAGCACGGCGTCAAGGCCAATAGCCACATGCGACCACATGGGCGACGAAAGGCGGATGCGTCTGCGCCGATCAATCATGTCAGGCACCGCCTGAATGTCGGGGATGGAATGGGGTGAAAACTGGATACGAAGTGCGTTTCATTTTTTATGGACAGCTTGCACTGGCCAACCTCTCGTTAAACGACTATCTATTTTTTTCCTTCGATTTTGCGTTCGCAAACGCCCTAAAACAGTGCAGATTGTTTAACTGCGGACAATGTGACAAAGCATATTTGCCGCCGAATTCGTCATTGCGTTCCTCGCAATGACGGTGAACTGACTGCGGCTTCTTCAAACATGTGCAGGATTTCGGGCATGACGGGTTTGGCGTTGTTATGCCGGTTTTGACGGTGCCTGCGTGAAAAGTTATGCCACACCAGAATCTTGGACAGGGCCAATGTGGCGTAGCTCAAGCGTACCCAGCCGGCGGCCGCGAGATGCTGCACGCATTCAGAAAATATGCCGCGCGAAACGCCGCACATGGCGGCCAAAGCCGACTGCTTCACCGGGATGTCAAGGCTGTCATCGAGTTCATTGGTCGGCAGATGGGAGTTGCTGCTGTGCAGTGCTTCGGCAAACAGGGCCAACCCCAGAACCACGCGCAGTTGCGGGCTGCCCAGGCGCATGAGGATGAGCATTTCGGATTGCTGCTGGGTGCGCCACGCGATAAGGCGGGCGACGTGCCGCGAAAAATCAGCATCGTTTTCAAACGCATCTACGGCCTGCTCGAGCGGCATTTTGAGAATGCGAACAGGCGTAAGACAGACGCAATCGACCATCAGGGGCCTGTGGTTGAGAATGGCCACCTCACCAAACCAGGTGCCTGGACCAAAAATGTTGATGGGCGTGATGACGCCGTTTTCTTGAGGAATGCCCGCGCCGACCAGGCCCGAAACAATGTGGTGCCATGCCTCTGGCTGGGAACCCTTGTGACAGATGATTTGGCCAGCATTGAGCGAGTCGACTTTGATTTTGGGCAAAACCGAAAGCACGCGTTGCTCTGAAAGCCCGACACCCTTGAGTAACTGGTAGGTGTAAATTGACACGTTACACCTGTTACACGACTGACTCGACACGAACCATGGTTGACATAACCACCCACCTTTTTTTTATTAACCCCATTTTTAAGAACACGGGTCAAGCGGGGGTGCACATTGTTGGTGCACGGACAAAGTCAGCAACTATTTTTGTTGCTTATGAGCTTTCCCTCCCCCGAAAGATCCTTTTTTGCGTCCAAGCTGAAGACTTTTTATAAGTACCTGGAAGTAGTGGGGATTACAACATGAATCACTTTTCACGATAACTTGTGTTATCCAGAAGGCGGTAGGCGCCACCTAGACTGGTTAAATGTCTGTCGACGCCTACAAAAAAAATGAACGCCAAGGGTTTTCCAAGCGTCTGTCCAGTCGTTTGGAGCACATGGACATGCCTTTGAGCGCAACGGCGCTGGCACGGGAGTTCAACCTGCGCTGGCGTGGTGCCAATATCACCGCAAACGCAGTGCGCCGCTGGCTGGTGGGCGAGGCCATTCCGGCCAGGGACAAACTGGGCGTTTTGGCCAATTTGCTGGATGTTTCAGAAGACTGGTTGCGCTGGGGTTCCAAAGACGCCGACCATGAGGAAACGTTCACGCACAGCGCGGAAAACGGCACCACAACTTATGTCGTACCCAAGAACTCAACTTCAGCGTCCATGATGCAAGACATCATGTTGCTCAGCCCCAGGGACCGTGAATACCTGCGCGCCATTCTGGATGTGATGCTGCGCCACTCGCGCGAAGGCCGTTCCATGTAGTGCGACCATGATCCCTGCGGGTGCCAGACAATAAGCGCTTATCAAGACCACTTCGTGACGCCATGACCCCTGTCGCCCAGACCCCACTTGCACTCCAAGGTGCACGCATTTTGAGCTTGAGCCTGAACCTGCCAGGTCCGGCTGCACTGTTGCGACTCAAGCAAATGGGGGCCAGTTGCGTCAAGTACGAGCCCCCCGCCCCAGCCAACGCGCCCGCAAGCATCTCAGGCGACCCGATGAGCGCCTACAGCGGCACGGCTTATGCCGCACTTCACCCCGGCATCCGGGTGGAGGTGGTCGACCTCAAGACCGACGCGGGTCAACAATGCTTGCGGCGCGAGCTGAGCAAAACCGACGTGCTGCTGACCTCGTTTCGCCCCAGCGCCCTGACCAAATTGGGCCTGGACTGGACCCACTTGCAACAGGACTATCCGGCGCTGTCGCTGGTGGCCATTGTTGGCGCGCCAGGGCCAGCTGCCGAATTGCCTGGTCATGACCTGACCTACTTGGCTGAAAACGAGCTTGTCACCGGGCTGGATTTGCCGGCCACGCTGTACGCCGACATGGGTGGTGCGCTGATGGCCGTCGAGGCCGTGCTGCAGGCGGTGCTGCTGCAACGCCAAACCAACACCGGTCATCGCTTTGAAGTGGCCTTGTCACAAGCCGCAGCCCATCTGGCCCTGCCGCACCACTGGGGCCTGACCCGGCCGGGCACATTTCTGGGCGGCGGGCACGCGGGCTACCAGCTTTACCCCTGCCTGGACGGCCGGGTGGCCATGGCCGCGCTGGAACCGCATTTTGCCAAGTCCCTGTGTGCTGCAGCCGGGCTGACCTGGACCACCCCGGCCATGATGATGGAGACTGCAACGCACCAGGCCATTGCCGAATTTGTAGCCAAGCTCAGTTGCCAGGCGCTGGACGAACTGGCGCGCCAGCACGACATCCCGCTGCACACCTTGCCGAGCCAAAGACAGCATTCGTCGCATTGACAAAGTCTTTGTTCAAAGTCCCCGTCACTGCGAGGAACGTACCCGGTATCGTCATTGCGAGGAACGTAGTGACGCGGCAATCCAGTCCGAAAACTAGCGCCGTTCACTGCAGCGACTCATCCAGCGCTGCAGGTGTGACACCGACTGCGAAATCACGTCTAAATTGTTTCCGTTTATAAAAATAAATAGAAAATTGTCGTTTTTCAAACTATAGTATCCGAATATGGAAACAATAGTGCTTCCATGGTGCTGGGCAATATTCTTTTTCTATACGTAAACAATGGCCAGAAAACTACCATCCTTCGACAAGTCGCTATCGGTCAAAGCCGCAACTTTGGCTGATTTGGGAAAAATCGTACGCAACCAACGGGCGCATCTAGGACTGCGAATCGACGACACCGCCGGGTTTAGCGCAGTAGGCGCCTCAGTGTTATCGCGGCTGGAAAATGGGAAGCCCATTACGACGGACAAGTTGCTCGCTATTCTTGACAGTTTGGGTCTGCTGATAGCCGTGTTGCCCAAGCGCAAATTCATTGAAGTGCAGCCTATGCTTGAGGCGGACACCGATACACAAGCCACAGCATGAGCGACTACGACCTGGACATTTTTGTGGGCGAAGTGCGCGTTGCCGTATTGACTTGGCACCCTGAGAACGACTCATTTGGCCTGGTCTACGACCCGCTGTGGAAAAAGACCGGGTTTGCGCTTTCCCCCCACCTCTCGTTGACCGGGGACATAGCGCCCATCGCGATCCGACGTTTTCTTGAAAACCTGCTGCCCGAGGGTGACGCGCTCGATACCGTTTCGATCTACTCCAACATCTCCAAATCCAATGTATTTGGGCTGATTCGACAATTGGGCAAGGAAACTGCCGGGGCCCTGACCTTCTTGCCAAGTGGCCAAACGCCCCAGTCGCTGCAATCTGCCATGCGCCAGATACCGGACGATGAGTTGCAAGCGCGCATAGACCATCGCGCCGACCAACCTTTTTCAGTTTGGGATGGAAAAGTACGGATGTCGCTGGCCGGCTTTCAGGACAAACTGTTGGTGGTGCGTACCGACGCCAAGACCTACCTGGTCGACGGGGCGCTCTCGTCCACCCACTTGCTAAAGCCCGAACCACGTCGCGCCATCTTGCCGCACATGGTGGCCAATGAGCACTTTTGCATGACCTGGGCGTCCCGACTTAGCAAGCGAAGGTATGGGGTCGACCACGTTGCCGCAGTCGACCTGTTGCGCGTACCCGCTCCCGTATTGTGTGTGCGTCGATTTGACCGGGAAACCACCACGCAGACCGTGGGCCTGGCCACAGGACAGCCCCAGAACCGCGTGAAGCGAATCCACGTCATTGATGGCTGTCAGGCCGCCAATCTACCCGTCAGTCACAAATATGAAAGAAACATCGGCAATGGCCACGATGTGCGCCATATCCGTGATGGCGCGAGTTTTGAAAAAATGTTCGGCTTGCGTGCAAGCCTGGCCGTTCCCGCCCAAAGCATTCAAAAACTCATGTTCTGGGCAGTCAGCACATTGCTGCTGGGCAACAGTGATGCGCACGGAAAGAACATTTCTTTTTACGTTGACCGAGATGGGCTGCGCGTTGCTGAACTGTATGACCTGGTGAGCGTGCTGCAATACGACCCCGACAAATTGGAGCACAACTTGGCCATGGCCTTTGGGGACGAGTTCGTGCTGGATAACGTGAAGTCGTATGCCGTGGCCGACTTTTGTCTACGGGCAAAAATCCCCAGAAGCACCTTCGCGCGTGAACTGCAAACACTTTGCCTCCTGGCTATTCAGGAAGCAATGGCCCAAGCCGAGAGTCCCATCTACCAGAATGAGGAAGTCCTGTTCGTGCGCAACATTGCCAACTTCATCACCACACGGGCCCAAACCTTGCTAAAACAGACGAAGGAAATTGCGCGCTACAAAGCTGAGAACTTGACGTAGCCCACGCAGCGAATGCGCCCCCCAGCAATGTGGTTCAAAGCGTCAGCAACACCACCGCACGCGCTTCCATGGCTTGGCCCAGGCCGACCGGGCCCATTTTTTCTGCGGTCTTGGCCTTCACATTGACCTGATCCACCGCGATGCCCAGGGTCTGCGCAACACTGGCGCGTATGGCCGGCATGAAGGGCATCAGCTTGGGTGCCTGGGCGATGATGGTGCTGTCCACATTGCCGATCTCATAGCCTTTGGCGCGCACCCGGCGGGCGGCTTCTGTCAGCAACAGGCCTGAATCGGCGCCCTTGAACTGCGCGTCGGTGTCAGGGAAATGGGTGCCAATGTCGCCCAGCGCCGCCGCACCCAGCAAGGCGTCGGTGATGGCATGCAGCAGCACATCGGCATCCGAGTGGCCCAACAAGCCCAGGTGGTACGGCACCTCAACGCCGCCCAGCATGAGCTTGCGCCCCGCCACCAGCGCGTGAATGTCCCAACCTTCGCCGATTCTGAATTTCATGTCTTGACCTTGTGATGTGGCTTAGGCCTGGCGACTCTGTAGCAGGGCCTGCGCCAGCGCGAAGTCTTCGGGGTAGGTGACCTTGAAATTTTGTGCGCTGCCTACCACCAGCTTGGGGCTCAGGCCCATGGCCTCGATGGCGCTGGATTCGTCGGTGACGGCGTCACCGGCCAGCTCCAGCGCCTCAAGCAGGCTGCCAATACGGAACATTTGCGGCGTTTGTGCCAGCCATTTGTCCTCACGCGGCAGCGTGGCCGCCACCCTGCCCGCCTGCGCGGCCTTGAGCGTGTCAGGCAATGGCAGCGCCAGCAGGCCGCCCACTTCATCGGCCAGGCAGGCGTCAAGCAAATGGTCAATTTGCGCGGGTGTGATCAGGCAGCGCGCTGCGTCATGCACCAACACCCAGTCGTGTGCCACCGCACCTTCTGCCAGCAAGGCGTTCAAGCCGTTGAAAACGCTGGCCGCGCGCGTCGAGCCACCGCACGCTGCAATGAGAAATGACGCATTGAGCGCCTGGGGTGTCTGAAAAAAAGTGTCTTCGGGTGACACCACCACCAGGGTTTGGTCGATGCGCGGCACCTCGGCAAAGGCGCCCAGGGTGTGCATCACCATGGGCTTGCCAGCCACCATTTGGTATTGCTTGGGGCTGGACGCGCCAGCGCGCGAACCCGTGCCAGCGCAAGGAATGAGCGCCCAGCAACGGGGTGCGGCGGTGGGCGCAAGGGCAATATCGTCAAGTTCAGTCATGGTGTGGCCT
>JAQSDS010000019.1 GCA_029946045.1 Rhodoferax sp. | reverse complement strand
AGCATAGGACGAGGAAACTGGGAATTTGCCAAAAAGGTGTCGAACTTCTGCAGCAAAACAGCATTAGGGGTGCGTCACGTTCAGACGACTTCAACATCCGAACGGCCCAGCTCAGGATCACACCCATGCACAGCATTGAGTACCTTGACACCCACGGCAAGGTACGACTGACAGACAGCGGGCCGCGAATCGATTTAGCGGAAGAGAACGACCAGCAAGCCATGCGTGCCGGGTTGCTGTTGGCTGCACAAAAATATGGTGGCGAGGTCTATGTGACAGGGTCACTCGCATTCCGTGAGTTGGTTGCCAATGAAGCGGTGAAGATGGGTATCAGACTGAGAAATCCAGAGCTTTCACAAGTAAGCTTCGATAAACAAAAAATCCAACCTTTGGAGTTATGAATATTGGTCCCAAAAATTAAAATAACTCTTTATATTATATTAAGTTGAAAGTAAAATGTAGTGTGAATTAATACTGATTTTTTAATATATTTAGATCCTATGGAAAACGATTTTAAAATCAAAGCAATACGCTGCATGAATATCGCTGCATGCAAATATCGACAAGTGATTTTCTGGGTAAGGTGGATGCTTTGCATCGCGGTCACGTTGTTGGTCTGGGGTGGTGCGCTTTGGTTCGGCTCTCTGGCGTGGGATCAAAAACAGGGTGCAATTCTTGCGCTCATGGGGTTTGGTGGATGGCTGGCGGTTTGTAGATTTGTTTTGCCAGGATTTTGGTATTTGTCCATCGAAGTCATCAAGCAGATATTTCGATATGTCAATTATCGGTTTCTGTGAAAGTTATCACTTACATTCTGAATCCTGATTTATTCAGTCCATCGAATATTTTGGTTATTGATTGATTATTTTTATGATTGAGACAAACGAAAGTCTGACAAATACGGGCTATTCGTCGCGATGACGCACATAGGCAGTATGGTGGTGGCCACGGTATTCATGGTGTTGGCGATTCCTGTTCACGCCGAGCCACAGACTTGGAGAGATCGTGCAATCGCAGCAGTTCGGCCAGGTGCGGTGGTTGCACGGCGCGGGCTAGACAATGACCCCATCACCCAAGCGATCCTGTTTTGGCAGGGCGGGGGTCGGTGGAGCCACGTTGGCATTGCCGTGCAACTGATACCTGAAGGTCCAATCTACATTGAAAGTGCCATGCCTGGATCCGGCACAAGGCTTGAAAGGCCCGAGATCTTTTTTAGTCCCGAACAGGCTTCAGATGGGGAAGTCATGCTGCTGCCTGAGGAAGCGGTAGATGCCGTTCAAAGCGCCGCCAAGTCTCTTTTGGGGCGTCCATTTGATGATCAGTTGGAACTTGATGATGACGGAAGAAAACTTTACTGCACTGAGCTGGTGGCCCTTGCATTGCATATCGCCGGAGTGGTCAAACATTTCCCAACGCGGTCCGTTGGTTCATTTTGGCCTCAAAAAGTCATTGCCCCTGATGATTTGGTTGCAGCTGTCCTTGCAGTGAAGTGAATGTCCGTTGGGCAAGGCAATTTGCCGTCCCTTGCTTTAGCTCATTTCTTGCGAATGCTTATGCACCCCTTGAGACTGGTGGCTACCGCAAGCCTAAGAGCTAATCAAAAAAATTAATCGAAATCAGCTCGTGGGGCAACCGGCACGCGACGGGCACAGTAATAAGGCCAGCACCCGGCACACTTCCGGCACAAAACGGGCACACTTCCGGCACAATTTCAAGGAATTAAAGTGCATTCCGACTTGACGCAAAAGAGGCTTGTAAGAGTCATGGTCAAAAAAAATCCCTCGTAACTCATTGAATTACAAGGGATTTTCCTATTTTTCTGGCGGAGCAGGGGGGATTCGAACCCCCGGGGGATTTAACTCCCCGCACGCTTTCCAGGCGTGTGACTTAAACCACTCATCCACCGCTCCAGAGCTGGCGATTCTACCCGCCCCGGTGGGCAATTTCGGGATCACTGGTCATAAAAAAAGGGAAGCAAGCTTTCACTTGCTTCCCTTGCAGACTGACACCGTGAGGTGTCAGTACTGTTTGTCCTTTGACTTAACGAATGACAGCCAGAGTTTCGAGTTTGCCAGCGCGAATGGTCTTCAGAGTCAAAGCACCATTTTTGATGTCGCCTTTTTCATCAAAAGAGACTGGGCCAGATACGCCTTTGAACTCCGACGTGGCGGCCAGCATGGGCAGGTACTTGGCAGGATCAGCCGAGTCAGCCTTGACCATGGCAGCGACCATGATGTTCACTGCGTCATAAACGTAAGGTGCATAGAGCTTCACGTCAGTGTTGAACTTGGCCTGGTACTTGACCTTGAATTCATCCATGCCGACTTTGGCTTCGCCGTCGACGCCACCGGCTTCAGCGCAGTAAACCTGGTTGTCAGCAATGGCGTCACCACCCAGCTTGACCAGTTCGGTGGTGCAGATGCCGTCACCGCCCATGAACTTGGGCTTCATGGCCAAGCCCTTCATTTGTTTCATCATGGGGCCGGCCACGGCGTCCATACCGCCAAAGAAGACGACGTCAGGCTTCTTGGCCTTGATGCTGGTCAGGATAGCGGTGAAGTCCGTGGCCTTGTCGGTGGTGAACTCTTTGGCAACAACTTTGCCGCCAGCAGCTTCAACAGCTTTGGCAAACTCTTCGGCAACGCCCTGGCCGTAAGCGGTACGGTCGTCGATCACGGCAATGGCCTTACCCTTGAGGGTCTGGACTGCATATTTGCCCAGCGTACCGCCGAGTTGGGTGTCGTCAGCCACCATACGGAAGGTTGTCTTGAAACCTTGACGGGTGTACTTGGGGTTGGTGGAAGATGGCGAGATTTGGGGAATGCCCGCATCGCTGTAAATCTTGGAGGCGGGAATGGTGGTGCCGGAGTTCAGGTGACCCACCACACCAGCCACTTTGGCGTCAGCCAATTTTTGCGCAACAGCAGTGCCTTGCTTTGGATCGGCTGCGTCGTCTTCTGCCAGCAACTCAAAAGTGACCTTTTTACCGCCCAACATGACACCTTTGGCATTGAGTTCATCAATGGCCATGCGCGCGCCGTTTTCGTTGTCTTTGCCGAGGTGGGCAATGGCACCGCTGGTCGGACCAACGTGACCAATTTTGACAACGTTTCCAGCCGGAGCTGGCGCAGCTGCTGGTGCAGCGGCTGGCGCAGGGGCAGCTTCTTCCTTTTTGCCACAGGCGACGAGCAAGGTGGCAGCAGCGATCAGTGTCAAGGCACTTTTAATTTGCATAAAAACTCCATTTAAAAAAGAAATTGCAGAAATTTATTCCAGCCGCGAACAATAGCTTAATTTGATGTTTGTTGCCATAGGGAAGTTACCAATATGGTGCATAAATTTCATCAATCAAGAGATATATCTGTTGGGTCGGGTCGGTTTTGGGTCTTTAAAACGCTCATCACGGTCTCGCGCACCACGGATTCCAGGTCGCTTTGAATGCGCGCATCAACATCACGCAAGTGTTGTGCCAGCGTTGCGCGTAGCCACTGCTCGGATTCCTGTTGCAGTCTGCGCGCCAGCTTGGGCTGAACCTGTTCGCAAATTCTGGCAACCAAGGCTTCCACGTTGTCACCGTGATCAGGCGCAGGAGGACGGGAAGCAGTTGGTTCAATCACCTCGGTCAGGGTGGGCACAAAGCGGGGTGGCTGGCGTGTAGGCTGGTTCATCGTGGGGCAGTCGGCTGCAGCTCAAGGTTGCTCAATTCACAACCCGAACCAGCATAGTGCTTCCAGCGGCGGCGTGCGTCTTGTTTGTCATTGAGGTCCTTGCTCACAATTTCAATGATGCGCGTGAACTGCTCAAAACCCACGGGCACCTCGGGGCCCAGGTTCACCAGGGTCCACTGCGCGGTATGGGCTTGCGGGTTGGGGGTCAGCACAATGGCTGTGTTTTCAAGTACCTGCAAAGGGGCGTCCTGAAAACAGTGAGGCACAAAATCGGTGCCCGAAAAACTCCAGAGAAATTGGTCCAACTGGGTCAATGTGTTTTCATCGGCGGTCACCTGCACCCGAGCTGAACTTGCCGCTGCCTTGCGCAGCAAGCGGCAGGCATCCTGCAGGCGGTCCGGCACCTGGCTGTGGAATTCAACTTTGGTCATCAGCTTCAGGTCGCGCTGGTTTGCATGGACAGCACATAGTGCAGCAGCAGCCCAACGGGTCGACCGGTGGCACCTTTGGCTGCACCGCTTTTCCAGGCCGAGCCAGCAATGTCGAGGTGGCCCCAAGGGTAGTTGCCGGTAAAACGCTGCAAAAATTTGGCTGCAGTGATGGCGCCGCCAGGGCGCCCGGCCACATTGGCCACGTCGGCATAGCTGGTTTTCAAGCCTTCGGCGTAGTCGTCATCCAGCGGCATGGGCCAGCACAGGTCTTGCGAGGACGCGCTGGCTTGTGCCATAGCCGCTGACATGGCCTCGTCGCTTGAGAAAAAGCCGCTGCGCACGCCGCCCAGCGCAATCACGCAGGCGCCGGTGAGCGTGGCAATGTCGACCACGGCCCGTGGCTTAAAGCGCTCGGCGTAGGTGAGGGCGTCACACAGCACCAGGCGCCCCTCGGCGTCGGTGTTGAGTATCTCGATGGTCTGCCCGCTCATGCTGGTCACGACATCGCCCGGTTTGACTGCGCGGCTGCTAGGCAGATTTTCGCAAGCCGGAATCAAGCCAACGACGTTGATGTCGGGCTGCAGCATGGTCAAGGCCTTGAAGACACCCAGCACGCTGGCGGCACCGCACATGTCGTACTTCATTTCATCCATCTCGGCGGCTGGTTTGATCGAGATGCCACCACTGTCAAAGGTAATGCCTTTGCCCACCAACACCACGGGCGGCTGGCCTTTAGGTGCACCCTTGTAATGCAGCTCGATGAACTTCAGCGGTTCGGCGGAGCCTTTGGCGACCGCCAAAAAAGCGCCCATGCCCAGTTTTTCGACCTCCTTGAGGCCCATGACCTTGCATTTGATTCGTGGCGATTTGGCCAGCGCCTGGGCAGCGTGTGCCAGGTGTGACGGGGTGGCGTGGTTGGCCGGACGATTGGCCCATTCCTTGGCCAGTTCAATGCCGCTCACAGCGGCCACACCTTGGGCAAAAGCTGCTGCCATGTCGGCGCGGTTGGGCACGCCAACCTTGACCAGCGCCATGCTGCGGGGTTCGGGTTTGCTCACGGTGGCGGTGTAGACATAGCTGGCTGCAGCCAGGGTGCTTAACGCCACCTGCAGCGACTGGCCGTCGGGGGCCTGGTCAAAACACAGGCTGACCTGTTTGGGCCTGGACGCCTTGATCAGAGCAATGGCCGCAGAGACGCCTTTTCGGACGTTAGCCGGTTTGCCGTCGCTGACCTGCACCAGCACCAGCCGCGCACAGGCCAGTCCAGCGGGGCGGTAGATGTCGAGCAGGCTGCCTGGCTTGTCGGCCAGGTCGCCGGACTTCAAGGCCTTGCTGACCAGGGTGGACAGTGGACTTCTGCCCGTTTTGAAATTGCTTGAGAGCAGCATCAGCAAGACATCACATTTTTCGTGGCCGGCTTGCACCACATCCAAATCCAGCAGTTCAAAGTTCATAATTCAGCCTTTCTTATTGCTGCAATGTTATTCCATTCATCCATCCGCAAAGAGCTGTCCCGAAGTTTTGGTGCGACCCTGATTGTGCTGGTCACGGTGGTCATGACCATGACCCTGATCCGCACTCTGGGCCTGGCCTCGCGCGGCAGCTTCAACCCTTCAGACGTGTTCCTGGTCATGGGCTACACGGTGCTTGCCTACATGCCTACCTTGCTGACCCTGGGCCTGTTTATAGCCATTATTTCCACCCTGACGCGAATGTTTTGCGACAGTGAGATGGTGATCTGGCAATCAAGCGGACAGGGTCTGTTCACCCTGGTGAAACCCTTATTGCGGTTTTCCTGGCCGGTTTTTGCAGTGGTGGCTGGTCTGGCCCTGGTGATTCTGCCCTGGACCAATTTGCGTATTGAGGAGCTCAAAAATCAATACCAGAAGCGCGGCGATCTGGAGCGTGTGGAGCCGGGCCGGTTCCAGGAATCTGCCGACGGATCGCGGGTATTCTTTGTTGACAAGGAGGCGTCAGGCAATCAGGCGGGTGCCAATGTCTTCATCGCCACCACAGAGAAGGGCAAGGAGACCGTCACTTCGGCGCGCAGTGGACGGGTTGAAAATCGGGCGGGAGGCCAGTTTTTGTTGCTCGACAACGGCCAGCGACTGGAGCGCACGCCGGGGTCAGAAGAAATCAAGCTCAGCGAATTTGAGCAATACGGGATCCAGATCAGTCAGGACGTGCTGGATGACATGAATTACGTCCCTGTCGCCACCCGCACCACGGCTGAACTGCTCAAAGACCAGACGCCTGTGCATTGGGCAGAAATGTCCTGGCGCCTGGGTCTGATTCTGGCTTCGTTCAATTTCGTTATCATTGGCGTCATCGTGTCGAGCGTCAATCCACGCATGGGCCGAAGCAGCAACCTGGTTTTTGCCTTGTTCACTTTTGTGCTCTATTACAACCTGCTCAGTCTCGGTCAAAACTTGATTTCTTCCGGCAAGCTCAGCTTTGTTTCCTTCATGCTGGGCCTGCATGGTGGCGTTTTTGTTTTGACCTTGCTGCTGCTCGCCAGGTTGCATCACAACTTGCAGTGGCGCGAAATAGGGAGCTTGCTGCATTTGCGCCGCAAGCGGCCGGTGCCATGAAAACCATCCGCCGGCTGATTTATTGGGAAATCCTGCGTGCGGGGGCTTTTGTCGTATTGGGATTTTTATCCCTGTTTTTTTTCTTCGATCTGGTCGAAGAAATGGAGTCTTTGGGGCGCCACACGGCATCAGGCTACACGCTCACGCGTGCGCTGAGCTATGTGGCCTTGCTCATTCCCACGCACCTCTACGAACTCATGCCTATTGCGGTGTTGATTGGCACCATCTTTGTCATGGCCCGGCTGGCGCAAAGCTCCGAATTCACCATTTTGCGCACCAGTGGGCTGGGTCCTTGGCGAGCGCTTCGGTCACTGCTGATTTTGGGACTGGGTTTTGTTCTGTTTACTTTTGCGCTGGGTGATTACATTTCGCCCATGGCAGACCGCACCGCCCAGTTGCTCAAGGCCCGCTACACCGGTCGCATCACGGTGGGGCAGACCGGCGCCTGGCTCAAGGAAAAGCAGGACTACGGACAATTCGCCGTCAATGTGGGCGAGCTCGCCTCGGACGGTGTTTTGCACGACGTCCGGATATTCGAGTTTGACAACCGTGGTTTTCTGATGTCGATGATGCAGGCTCAGTCGGCCTCGGTGTCGGACGATGAATCCTGGCAGTTGCAGCAGGTCAACCGCACTGAATTCGCTGGCCAAGGTGGCACAACCTTCAATATCGACCGCACCCGACTGGAGGCCTTGCGCTGGCCCAATCACCTGAGTACCGAAATGGTGTCAGCCGCGTTACTCAAACCTGAACGCATGCGTACCATCGACCTGTTTCAATACATCCAGCATTTGCAAAGCAATGCGCAGGCCGCTCAGCGCTATGAGATCGAATTCTGGAAAAAAGTTTTTTATCCCTTGAGCTGTCTGGTCATGGTGGTGCTCGCGCTGCCATTTGCCTATTTGCACTTTCGTTCGGGCAGTATCACCACCTACGTATTTGGTGGTGTCATGGCCGGGATCAGTTTCTTTTTGCTCAATAATGTTTTTGGTTACATCGGTAATTTGCAGAACTGGCAGCCCTGGCTGACGGCGGCCCTGCCGGGCATGATTTATTCTGTGTTGTCGCTGACGGCCTTTGGCTGGCTGGTGTTCAGACGCTGACGCGCAAGCGGATTGATTGTTAAATTTTTTCAGAAGGACTTTTAAGCTATGCAAGCGACGATCCTTTTTGGGCATGGTTCACGTGACCCGCTCTGGCGCATTCCGATTGACACAGTGGCGCAGCGCATGCTGGCGCTTGACCCGCAGTGCTGCGTTCGTTGCGCATTTCTTGAGCTCACCGAGCCTGATCTCGCCAGCACCACGGCCGAACTGGTCGAGCTGGGCGTCAACAGCATCACCATCGTGCCCATGTTTTTAGGGGTTGGCCGCCATGCCCGCGAAGATTTGCCTGTTTTGGTGACGGCGCTGCAGGGAGACTATCCGGCGGTTCGTTTTTTCTTGCAGCCCTCGGTGGGTGAAGATGCCCGCGTGGTTGAACTGCTGGCGCAGATTGCCATGCCCGCATCTGCACAAAAGGGACTTGCCGCCGCATGAATGTCATGGCTGGCCGTAAAGCAACATGAACCTGCACCAATTCCGATTTGTCCAGGAGGCGGTTCGGCGCAACCTCAACCTGACTGAGGCGGCCAAAGCCCTGCATACCTCCCAACCCGGGGTCTCAAAAGCCATCATCGAGCTGGAAGAGGAACTGGGCATCGAGATTTTTGCGCGCCACGGCAAACGCCTGAAGCGGGTCACCGAGCCCGGCCTGCAGGTGCTCAAAAGCATTGAACTGATCATGCGCGAAGTCACCAACCTGAGGCGTATTGGGGACGAATTCAGTTCCGAGGACAGTGGCACCCTGTCGATCGCCACCA
Organism: Rhodoferax sp.; assembly: GCA_029946045.1. Lineage (GTDB taxonomy): Bacteria > Pseudomonadota > Gammaproteobacteria > Burkholderiales > Burkholderiaceae_C > Rhodoferax. The sequence continues at coordinate 159 of JAQSDS010000019.1, read as the reverse complement.
CCCATACGCAAGCGCGCTATGTGTTGCCCGAACCTGTGGCCAAGTTGCGCTTGGCTTACCCCAAGGTCAACGTCAGCCTGCACCAGGGCTCGCCCGACCAGGTGGCCCACATGTTGATCGATGAAGTGGCCGAAATCGGCATTGCCACCGAGTCGCTGG
>JAQSDS010000018.1 GCA_029946045.1 Rhodoferax sp. | reverse complement strand
TCCATGCCGGCGCGCAGTTCTTCCTGGTTGCACAGGGGGTTGGCGTTGAGCGCGCGCAGGCCGGACGCCAGGACCTCGCCAAGTGCAGAGTTCTGCTCAAGCCTGGCGACCACATCGGGGCCAGGCACGCTCAGGCGCGTGACCGAAAGCACTTCATCGAGCAACCTGGGCGGGGCCACCTTAAGGGTTTGCAGGCTGATGAAACGCTCAATGATCAGCGCCATGGCCAGCACCGAGCAGGCCACCAAAGGCCAGATCGGCCAACCCGCGGCTTGTAGGATGGAAAACAAATTGAAACTCCGCTGATGGAAAAAGCTGCGTGATTATGGCGCAGACATCCATCGGCCCGAGGTCGGGCCTCCTACAAATTACCCCCTGTCGAAGCGGCACCCCGTGGGAGCGGCGCCCTCGCCGCGATTGCCTGCTGGCAAGCTCAGCCCACGCGCGCTCTCGAACTGCCGGGGCTCGCCGCTCACTGGGTCGGTGAATGCAAGCCGTTTCGCCAGCAGTTGCAGCGGGTGCGCATGGTCCAACTGGCCTTCGGGGGTCAGGGTGGGGTAGAGACCGTCGTTCAAAATCGGCAAACCCAGGGCCAGCATGTGAACCCGCAGCTGGTGGCGCTGGCCGGTCACCGGCTTGAGCTGGTAACGCGCCAAATCGCCATGCACATCCAGCACGTCGATGTGCGTGATGGCGTTGGGCGTGCCCGGCACCTCGTGTTGCAGCATGAAGTGGCCCGCTTCCTGAATGCGGCTGCTGCGGGTGGTGGGCCAGCTCAGGTCAGCGCGCCACGGCGCAATGGCCTCATAGGTTTTGCGCACCCGGTGCTGGCTGAACAGGGCGCAGTAGGCGGCGCGCGTGGCAGGCTGTTTGGCAAACAGCACCAGCCCGGCGGTGTCGCGGTCAATGCGGTGAATCGGCACCAGGTCATCCAGGCCCAGTTTGTTCTTGAGCCGCACCAGCACGGTCTCGGTCAGGTAGCCACCCGAGGGCACAACGGGTAAAAAATGCGGTTTGTCGACCACCAGCAGGTGCGCGTCCTGGTACAGCACCACCTCGTCGAACGGAATAAGTACCTCGTTGGGCACCTCGCGGTAGTAGTAAAGGCGCTGGTGCGCTGCGTAGGGCGCATGGCTTGCTTGTTCGGCCCGCACGGGCTGGCCGCGTTCGTCGACCACATCGCCGCGGGCCATGCGCGCCAGCCAGACCGGCGCCGACACGTTGGGAAAACGTTCGGTCAAAAAATCAAGCAGGGTCGGCCACGGTCCGACGGGCAAAGCCACGCAGCTCGGGCCAATGCCCTGGCGCGTGGGCGGCTTAAATGCGTTCAAACACCAGGTCCCACACGCCATGGCCCAGTTTGATGCCGCGGTTCTCGAACTTGGTCAAGGGCCGGTAATGCGGCTTGGGGGCGTAGCCAAGCAATTCCGGATGTTGGTCTGGCGCGGTGTTTTTCAGCAGCGGCTCGGCACTCAGGACCTCCAGAATTTGTTCGGCGTAGGGCTGCCAGTCGGTGGCGCAGTGCAGGTAGCCGCCCAGTTTCAGGCGCGCCGCCAGTTTGGCAATCAGGGGTGGCTGGATCAGCCGGCGCTTGTTGTGTTTCTTCTTGTGCCAGGGGTCAGGAAAAAAAATGTGGACACCCGCCAGACTTTGCAGCGGCAGCATGTGGTCGATGACATCAACCGCGTCATGCGCGCAGATGCGGATGTTGGCAAGGTTTTGTTCACCCATGCGCTTGAGCAGCGCGCCCACGCCAGGCTCATGCACTTCACAGCATAAAAAGTTGGTGTCGGACAGCAAGGCGGCAATGTGCGCCGTGGCCTCGCCCATGCCGAAGCCGATTTCAAGCACGGTGGGACGGAGGGTGTTTTCATTGCGGGCAGCCCCAGCCGCATCAGCAAAAGCCGCCGCGAAATCAAGCGGCGCAGGCTGGTAGGGCAGCAGGAATTTTGGCCCCAGCTCCTCAAACGCCTTGGTCTGGCCGCTGGTGGTGCGGCCGGCGCGGCGCACGAAACTCTTGATGGTTTTGGGAAAGGCCACGTCGGCCAGGGATTGCGGGCGCAGGCGCGGCGTGCGAGCCGGTTCAGGCGCATTGGGGGGAATGTTGGGGATGTCGTTCACGGGGAGCGATTGTAGGCAGCTGTGCGTGGAGTCGAATTGAATTGACCTGGCAGAAGGAAGGTTCGCCTTGGGTCGATGGTTGTTGGCTCTGGAAGTTATAATATTGTTATTATATTTATCATGATTACTTTGGGGGTCATCCATGCTCACATCCATAAGACAAATTGGCAATTCCCGGGGGCTTTTGATTCCCGCCGCCTTTCTTGCGTCTTGTCAGATTGAAGATCAGGTAGACATGCAGCTACAGGATGGGCAGATTGTGATCAAGCCAGTTCGCCGCAAACTGCGCGACGCCTGGTTTGTTGAAGCACTTGCACCATCAAAAGCATTCGTGGCCCAGGAGAAAGAGGAGGCGCAAAGCTGGAGCGACGCACCCCTTGCCGATGACAGCGAGTGGGTATGGTAAGTCAGTCTGTAGTGGCTCGCGGTGATGTTTATTGGGTCAATCTTGACCCGACCATCGGCAGCGAGATCCAAAAGACGCGCCCTGCGCTGGTGGTGTCACCAGACGACATGAACGCTGCACTACCCCGGGTCATCATCGCGCCCATCACCAGTGCCGGGCGACTTCTGGGTTGTCGTCCCGAAGTCATTTTTCAAGGTAAGAACGCGCGTATTTTGTTGGATCAGGTGCGCTGTGTGGACAAGATCAGGTTGGGAAAGAAAATGGGCCAAATTAATGAAAGTGTCTGGCATGGCGTTCTTTTGGAGATGCTTGCCTGACAGCTTAAATCGCGACCAGGGCGCCGGGTGTTTGTAAGGTCAACTTCAGTCGACTTGGCGGACTGAAGCCCTCCACTGAGCCACCCAGTTGGCCAATGCGTCGGCAAGCTCATACTGTTCGGCCAGGCCCAGCAGTGCAGCAGCCTGGTTGAGCGAGACGAGAGGGTGATCGGTGTCCAGCGCCTGCGCGCCATTTTGTTTGCTGAGTTTTTCACCGTTGGACCCCAGCACCAGCGGGGTATGCAGGTAGCGCGGGGTGGGTAGGTTGAGCGCGCGTTGCAGCAGGATCTGGCGCGCCGTGTTGTCCGTCAGGTCCTCGCCGCGCACCACGTCGGTGATGCCTTGGGCGGCATCGTCCACCACCACCGCCAACTGGTAGGCAAAACAGCCGTCGGCACGTTTCAGGATGAAGTCCCCGACCTCAGCCGCCACATCCTGCGATTGCCCGCCCAGGCGGCGGTCCTGCCAGTGCAGCGGGGGCAGCGCTTGCACATTGAAGCGCCAGGCACGCGCTGCTTTGCCTTGCAAGCCCGTGCGGCAGGTGCCCGGGTAAACCAGTTCGCCATGGCGAGATTTGACTTGACCATGTTGCTGCAATGCCAGTTCGATGTCACGACGGCTGCAGCCGCAAGGGTAGGCCTGGCCGGTGGCAATGAGTTGGTCCAGCGCCTGTTGGTAAAGCGGTGTGCGTTGGGTTTGGTAAACGGGCGGCTGATCGCTGTGCAGACCGAGCGCAGCCAGTTGCTGCAGAATAGTCTGGTCCAGGCCGGGCAGGCAGCGGGTGCTGTCCACGTCTTCGATGCGCACCAGCCACTGGCCGCCATGGGCCCGCGCATCAAGCCAGCTGGCCAGTGCTGCCACCAGAGAACCCGCGTGCAGCGGGCCGGTGGGCGAGGGTGCGAAGCGGCCGATGTAGCTTGTCGAACCGGGGCCCTTCGCGGCGGGGGCGCCGCTCCCACAGGGGGCCGCTCCCACAGGGGGGACAGCTCCCAAGAGGTTCGGGTGGCCTTGCATGTGTAGGAGGCCCGCCTCGGGCCGAAGGCTGTTCATGGGGTTCATCCCAGCGAGGGCGCCGCTTCACAGGGGGCCGCTCCCACAGGGGGGGCAGCTCCCAAGAGATTCGGGTGGCCTTGCACTTGTAGGAGGCCCGCCTCGGGCCGATGGCTGTTTTAAGCCACCGCCAGGGCCAGCTCCAGCCCTGACACAAAGGCGTTCTCCACGCGATGTCCCAGGCACCAGTCGCCGCACACGCCCAGGCCTTTTTTGGCGTCCCACAGATAGCTTTTGCCCAGCGGTTGGACTGTTTTGGCATAAAGCCAGCGCTGGCTGTCGACGTGGGCGGGCACGGCGCGAATGCCGGTGACTTCACTGAAGGCTTTCAGCAGCTTGGCCTCGGCGCGCGGCGCGTCGTCGTGGATGTGCTCCTGCGACCAGGCGGGACTGGCCTGGATGGTCCAGCGCTCAATGGGTTCACGCCCGGGTTTGCTCGACTCGCGGGCCAACCAGGCAATGCGGTGGTGTGTGCTGCGCGCTGCGTTCCATTGCGGCCCCAGGGCGGACATGCCGGGCTGCATGGCTTGCGGAAAGGCCAGCATCAGGGTCCAGCAGGGGGCGACCTTGACCTGCTCAATTTGCTTGACCCAGGGCTTGGCCAGCTCAGACGTCTGCAGCAGGCTGTGTGCCTGGGCGCTGGGGATGGCCACCAAAACACCGTCGAAACCAGAAAAAACATGCTGGGCGCCGTCGGTGGCCTCGGTGCGAAGCTGCCATTTTTTGGCGTTGACCGCGTCGGGCTCAATCCGGTTGACGCGGGTTTGCAGTTCGATGCGGCCGCCAGCTGCCAGTGGCTCGGCCCAGCCGCTCACCAACGACTTCATGCCTGGTACCGCTACCCAGTGGGCGTCGTGGTTGGACAGGCCAGGGCCCGCTACATGGCCGAGTTCGTCGAGTACCTGGACGCTGTTGGCGCTCCAGCGCTTGCACAGCGAAGGGGTGGTTTCAAGCGCTTTCAGAAAACGTGGATCGCGCGCGGTGAAATACTGGGCCCCGTGGTCGAACGAGCCAAAAGCACTGCTGCGGGTGGCCATGCGGCCGCTGGTGCTGCGGCTTTTCTCAAAGACAGTGACCTGGTGGCCAGCCTGCACCAGGGTGCGGGCGCAGGTGATGCCGGCCATGCCGGCGCCGATGATGGCAAAGTGTTGCGGTGCGCGCTGCGCAGAACTCATATATTTCTCCAGTTGATAACGATGCATTTGTCTTTGCGTATGGGACCGACTTTACCAGCCAAGCAGCAGCTTCCTACAAAACCCGGTGGCGCTCCAGCAGCGCGGTGCGGGTGGTGGGGCTCTCAAGCTGGGTCAGCCACCATTGCAAGGCACGCCCGGTGGCGCTGCTGGCGCTGCGCCAGGCGTAGCTGACGCTCACCGACCTGGCGGCGCGCTCGGTCTTTTTGACCACCAGGCGACCGGTGTCGATGAACGGGCCCGCCATGCAGACGGGCAGGGACCCGCAACCCAGGCCGCGCAACTGGGCGTCCAGTTTGTCCTGCATGGTGGCCACGGTGAACACGTCCTGGCCGCCCAGCAGGCCAAAGGTGACGCCGCGGCCCCGGCTGATGGTGTCGGCCACGGCCACGGCGCGGTGTTCGCGCAGGGTTTCGTCGCTGAGCGGTTCGGGTGCCAGAGCCAGCGGGTGGTGCGGCGCGACCGCATAGACAAAATGCACATCGCCCAGCGGCTTGGCATGAATACCTGTGTTTTGCACCAGATTGGCCACCCCCAGCGCCAGATCGGCTTCGCCGCTGGTCAGGGCTTCCAGCGTGCCCGACAGTGTTTCGTCGCGCAGGCGGATGCGGGTGGGTGGATTCAGGGCAAAAAAGCTGTCCACCAGTTCCATGACTGTGGCTTTGGCAATGATGCTGTCCACGGCCAGCGTGAGTTGCGGCTCCCAGCCGGTGGCCACCCGTTTGACGCGGTTGGCCACCGCCTCCAGGTCTTCCAGCAAACGCTCGCTTTCGCGCAACAGCTCCTGCCCCGCCACGGTGGGCAGGGCGCGGCGCGAACTGCGGTCAAACAGCAGCACATCAAGCGCGTCTTCGAGCTGGCGAACGCGGTAGGTGAGGGCGCTGGGCACCATGCCGAGCAGCCGCGCGGCGGCAGCAAAACTGCCGCTGCTGGCAATGGTTTGCAGCATGGCGAGGGCCTCGGGCGTCAAGACATTGCGGGCGGTTTGCATGATGTGGTGCGCTTTGTTCAAACAGATTGAATGATGCCATCAAAACCGCAGCTCGGTTTCGCCTTGAACGGCACTTACAGTAGAGGCTCTTCAAGGAGATTCGTGTTGATAACCCTCAGACCTTCCCAGGAGCGCGGCTATGCAGACCATGGCTGGCTTAAGTCATTTCACAGTTTTTCGTTTGCCGGTTATTACGATCCGGCGCACATGGCTTGGGGCAACCTGCGCGTGATCAACGAAGACCGCGTGGCGCCGGGCAAAGGCTTTGGCAGCCACGGCCACCGCGACATGGAAATTGTGAGCTATGTGATGCACGGTGCTTTGGCTCACAAGGACAGCATGGGCAATGTCAAATCCATTCCGCCAGGCGACGTGCAGCGCATGAGCGCGGGCACCGGCGTGCAGCACAGCGAATTCAACTTTGCGCCCAACGAGACCACGCATTTCTTGCAAATCTGGATCGAGCCCGACGTGCTCGGCGTCACACCCAGCTACGAGCAAACCAGCTTTGATGCCAGCGCCAAGCAGGGCCGCCTGTGCCTGGTGGCGTCCCCCGACGGTGCGCAGGGCTCGGTCAGCCTCAACGCCGATGCCCGCATGTATGCGGGTCTGTTTGAGGCCGGGCAAACCGCCAGTCTCGACCTGGCCGCTGGCCGCAAGGCGTATGTGCACCTGGTGCGCGGTGCCCTGACAGTGAACGGTCTGACCCTGCGCACCGGCGACGCCGCCTTGCTGGCCGATGAAGCCCGTGTGGTGCTTGCCGACGCCCAGGATGCCGAAGTACTGGTGTTTGATTTGCGCGCTTGAAAAGTCATGGTGGGGAGCGCAAGGACGGCGTCGAATTTTTGATATTCTCAGTTTTTTCAAGGAGTTTTCATCATGGCAAAAGTTGCAGTTGTTTTTCATTCAGGCTACGGCCACACCTTGCGCATGGCGCAGCTGGTGGCTGATGGCGCCAACGCTGATCTGGTGACGATTGACGCCGACGGCAACCTGAGCGACGACGACTGGGCCACGCTGAACGAGGCCGACGCCATCATCATGGGCAGCCCCACCTACATGGGCAGCGTGAGCTGGCAGTTCAAGAAATTTGCCGATGCATCCAGCAAAGCCTGGTTCAGCCAGGCCTGGAAAGACAAGATTTTTGGCGGCTTTACCGCCAGCGCCAACGTCAATGGCGACAAACATTCCACGCTGCACTACTTCATGACTTTGGCCATGCAACATGGCGGCATCTGGGTCGGCACGGGCCTGCACTACAACAACACCAAGGCATCGCAGCGCGGCGACATCAATTACCTGGCCTCCAGCGCCGGCCCCATGGCCCAAACCCCGGGCGATGCCGGTGGCGCAGAAATGAACCCAGGCGACCTTGAAACCGCCCGCCTGTTCGGCCAGCGTGTGGCCGAGCTGGCAGCCAAATTCAAGACATAAGGACAGCCATCGGGCCGAGGGCGACCCTCCCACAAGATACCGGCGCCCTGTGGGAGCGGCGCCATTCTGAGATAGGCACCATTGTGGGAGCGGCGCCCTCGCCGCGATGGATTCCACAGCCGCGATAATCAGGCGCTATGTCCAATCCCAAAGTTCTGTTCGGCTTTCATGCCGTGGGTGTGCGCCTCAAGACCGCACCCAAATCCATCGTTGAAATCTACATCGACCCGACCCGGCGCGACGCCCGCATGCGCCAGTTTGTCGACAAGGTCAAGGAGGCCGGTGTGCGCCTGCTCGAAGCCGACGGCATGCGCCTGGCCAAGCTGTGCGGTAGCCATGGGCACCAGGGCGTGGCTGCGCGGGTGCATGAACTCACCCAAGTGACCTCGCTGGATGAGTTGCTGGAACAACTCGAAGCGACACAGCTGGCGCTGCCCGCAAACGAGCGTGTGGCGCCGCTGATTCTGGTGCTCGACGGCGTGACCGACCCGCACAACTTGGGCGCTTGCCTGCGTGTGGCCGATGGTGCCGGTGTGCATGCTGTGATCGCCCCCAAAGACCACGCCGCGGGCATCAACGCTACCGTGGCCAAGGTGGCCAGCGGAGCCGCCGAGACGGTGCCCTATTTCATGGTGACCAACCTGGCGCGCACCCTGAACGAGCTCAAGGAACGCAATATCTGGATCATTGGCACCAGCGATGTGGCCACCAAGACGCTGTACCAGGCCGATCTGAAAGGCCCGGTGGCGCTGGTGCTGGGTGCCGAGGGCGACGGCATGCGCCAGCTCACCGCCAAGACCTGCGACGAGTTGATCAGCATCCCGATGCGTGGCGCGGTGGAGAGCCTGAATGTGTCGGTGGCCAGCGGCGTCTGCCTGTACGAGGCGCTACGTCAGCGTTCTGTGTAGGGGGCAAGGGGCAATCGCGGCGAGGGCGCCGCTCCTACAGGGTGCAGGTATCTTGTAGGAGGCTCGCCCTCGGGCCGATGGCTGTTGAAGGCAATCGCGACTTCCGCCGCTCCTACAGGAAGGTCGAAGCGCTGGCCAGAGGCAAGCCGGCCAGGTCCTTGGCGGCCAGCAGTGGCGTGCCTTGCAGGGGCCAGTTCACGCCCACGGCGGGGTCGCTCCACAGCAGGCTGCGCTCATGCTCGGGGTACCAGTAGTCGGTGGTTTTGTAGAGAAACTCTGCGGTTTCCGATAGCACCACAAA
>JAQSDS010000017.1 GCA_029946045.1 Rhodoferax sp. | reverse complement strand
TCGGTACTTCCCACAGGCCGAAAGCTTCCATGCAATTTTGGCGCGTAATCTTTCAGATCGCCGTTATGGGCGAAGACCCAATTGTGTCCCCATAACTCGCGCACAAAGGGGTGACAATTTTCCAACGCCACCTGTCCAACGGTGGCCTTGCGCACATGCGCCACCACGTTGTGGCTCTTGATGGGGTAACTTTTGAGCATGTGGGCGATGGGCGACGTGGCGGCACTGGATTTGTCCACAAAATGCCGGATGCCCCTGCCCGGAGTGGCGCAATCACTCTCGAAAAAAGCGATGCCCCAACCGTCTGAATGGTGATCGGTACAGCCGCCACGCTGCGAGAAACCTGTAAAACTCAGCGTCAGGCTGGCCGGCAAGTGGCTGTTCATTCCCAAGAGTTGACACATAAATCATTGGCTTTGGCAAAAGACGTTACCGGCAGTCAAGCTAAAAGCGCTATTATCCGGCGTAAAAAAGTACGCGCAGAACAATTTTCAGCGAAGAACGACGCCCCAAATGAGCCATGTTGTCAAATGTTCTGGCTATTTATTATGACCAGCCTGAAGTCCCCATCCTGCCACTCCCAAAAATATTGATGCGTGAACTGCCCCAACACACATGAGAAGAAATGTCACCAGAATTAGTGTGCGTTTGATTGCAACTGCAACGGGCATCCTGATGGCTTTGATTGCATTCTCAAGCAACGCACTGAGCTTGGGAGAACTGCAGGGAAACGCGCTGATTGGACAGCCACTGGATCTGATCGTATCGGTCCAGACCAGTCAGACGGAAGAACTTTCCGAGGGCTGCGTCCGGGCTGACATTTACTACGGCGAGGCGCGGCAAAATGCCCCCCGCATCACCACAAAAGCCGGCCAGCTGCGCCTGCAAATCTCGGCACCCGTCAATGAACCGGTCGTGACGGTACAGATTCGCAATTTTTGTGGTGTGAGCCAGATGCGCAACTACGTGCTGCTGGCTGATTTGCCCTCCGATTTCACAGCCAGCGTGGCGACAACCGCCTTGGCGACAGCAGCCCAGCCCGGCTTATCAAGCGCCGAGCTTGCGCCAACGGCGGTGGTGCTACCCCAGGGAACTGTCGCAAAATCAGCCAAATCCAGTTCACCCACGCCCCGAAAAGCTGCTCCATTTGCTGCCAAAACCATCAAGGCCGTCAAAGCAAAAAAGCCAAAAAAAAGCACGTCCCAGCGCACCCGAGAGCGAAAAAAAATCAGTGCGCAGGCCGTCAAGTCGGTGCTGAAACTTGATCCCACCGAGATCCTATCCGACCGGATGGACACACTTGAGCTCAATATGCCCTTTGCACCTGCCGCAGATGCGCTTCTGCAAAGCAGGCAAATCGCAACACTGCAAGCCGATGTCAAATCGATGCGTGAGCTAGCAGTCAAAAATGACCGTGCCCTGTTGGAATTGCAGAGCCAACTCCAGCAGGCCCAATCCCAGCAGCAACTGACCACACTTTTTTATGCCTTGATCGCTTTGTTGCTGCTCGGTTTGGCGAGCTTGTTCTGGCTTTGGCAAAGACAAAAAAAATTGACACTGGCAGCACAATCTTGGTGGCAACGCCCCACAGATGACGACCTGACAGCTTTTTTGAACCCTGATGGCTCAGGCCAGGCGGCCAAACCCAGCAAGGCGGTAGCGCCGTCTATTGCCAGCCCGGTGGACGCAGCTCTGGCCCAACGGCCCGATCAGGCAGATCCCCTGATCCTCCAAGAGGCCAACATTGACGCCATCGAGAAAGTCCAAGCCAATGCTGAGCTCGTCGTCGCGTCCGTGCCGCTTACGATAAATCATGAGGCGGTTCAGGACATTCGCCAGCAGGCCGATTTTTTTATCTCTTTGGGGCAGCCCCATCGCGCCATTGAGATCCTGAACCAACACATTGCCACCGCTGACGCCCCCAACCCCCTGATATGCATGGATCTGTTGGGTCTTTACCAGCAAGCCAAGCAGACAGCCGAGTTCGATCAATTGTGCGACGTCTGCCAGCAGCACTTCAATGTCAAACTGACAGATCTGGTCACTTTTCAACACGCCGGCCAGGACCTGATGCACTATCCGGTCGTTCTGACCAAACTGACTCGTCTGTGGCCAGGCGAACAGGCGCAGGCATTCCTGGACAGCTGCATCTTCCTCACCACCGGGAGCAAGGCAAAAACCGCTTTTGATCTTGCGGCCTTCCGTGATCTGCTGACCCTGCACATCGTTGCGGAAGAGTTGGCGGCCTCCGTCACACCATCCCCGAATGTGCAAGCGCGGCAGGCCGACCAAGTCACGGCCCCACTCGACCGCCCTCTGGACGCTCTGGACGTTTTTCCTTCATGGGAACCACCAAAACGGAAATCCGGCATCCAAGCGACCGAAGCGCCGGCAGGAAATCTGCCAGGGCTGGACTTTGTCCTGCCGCAGGACCCTCCCCCCAACAAGCGCTGACCAAGGCTCGGCGTCCTGTCCGTCGCTGCACCCAATCGCCCACTGACGCGCAGCCTCCCCAGGTTGTCGCCGACAACAGACGGACGTGCAAGGACTTACGATAAATTGAACTTATCCATTAGCACTCACTCCTAGGGAGTGCTAATATTGATAAAATCAAGCAACAAGGAGTTCTGATATGGCTACTTACACTGGCGTTTCTGGCAACCCACTGACCTTGTCAAATCCCTGGTCGATGGTGCCAGCATTGGGTCATCTGGACGCCTACATTGCGGCCGTCAACCGCATGCCCATGTTGACATTGGAAGAAGAGCAAAGTTACGCGCGCAGACTGCGCCAAGACAACGACGTGGAGGCCGCTGGTCGCCTGGTTTTGTCCCATCTGCGGCTGGTGGTGTCGATTGCGCGCCAGTATTTGGGTTATGGCTTGCCGCACGGCGACCTGATTCAAGAGGGAAATGTCGGCCTGATGAAGGCCGTCAAGCGTTTTGACCCCGACCAGGGTGTGCGTCTGGTCAGTTACGCCATGCACTGGATCAAGGCTGAAATTCACGAATACATCCTGAAAAACTGGCGCATGGTCAAGGTCGCCACGACCAAGGCCCAGCGCAAGCTGTTTTTCAACCTGCGCTCCATGAAGCAGCGTTACCAAAGTAATGATGCAGCAGCCGAGCTCGATACCCACCGCAACACGCTCAACGAAAGCCAAATTAATGCCATGGCCGCCGAGCTGCACGTCAAGCGCGAAGATGTCATCGAAATGGAAGCACGGTTGGCTGGCGGCGACGTGCTACTCGACCCCAGTCCATCGGATGACGGTGACGATGCGTTTGGTCCGATTGCCTACCTGACCGACAACGCGCATGAGCCCACGGCCATGCTGGAAGCGCAGCACCGTGATGTGCTAGCCAGTGATGGCCTTGCCTTGGCGCTCAATGCGCTGGACGAACGTAGCCGTCACATCGTGGAAGAGCGCTGGCTGAAAGTGAACGACGACAACACGGGAGGCATGACGCTGCATGACTTGGCCGCTGTTTATGGCGTGAGTGCCGAGCGCATTCGCCAAATTGAAGTAGCAGCCATGAAAAAGATGAAAAAAACCTTAGCCGAATTTGCCTGAACCGCGGGCAAACCCCGACCCGATTCCGCTGAACCCTGCGCCTCGAGCGCCGCGCCAAAGGCATGAAACCGCCGTGCAGCGCTTTTACTCTGTCATGGCTCGGATTGTGTCGCGTCCGTTGCGGTCCTTGACACGACCCAGATCAGCGTCCAGCACACTGGCCAACTTTTCCACCGCATTGATGAAGGCAACCGCCATTTTGTCGGAATCGGCCACGACAGATACCGGCTGACGGCCAGCCACACGTGCCTCCAGACGGCAACGCTTGTCATTGACACCGGATTTTGTAGCATCGATATCAGTCAGAAAAACTTCAACGCGGGTGAGGTGGTCCTTGAAACGGGCGAGTCGGCTAGCCACTTCATCCCGGACCCACTGGGCAAGAGACTCACCACCTTGAATGTGGTCATCGGTGTTTACTTGGACTTGCATGCTATTTCTCCTGGTTTAAGTCCGGCGCAGCGTCCGGCACAAGCAATTCATTCAACGGTTTCACTGTACATCAAGCGCGGCGCCAGCAAATGAGAAAACGCAGCGTTCACACACATGGCACAAGGTATCAGGCCGGTGCCGCAGGCGGTCATGGCGCAGCCGCAAGCAACTGCCTGAGGTCTGCCGCAGTCAGTTCTGGCTTGGTGCCATAACGAGTAAACAGACGCAGTTTGCCCTTGGGGTCATAGACATAACTGCCGGCAGTATGGTCCATGGTGTAACTGGTCGGGGTCGGGCCATCGACCTTTTTGTAATACACCTTGAAGTCTTTGGCCAGCCCAGGTAAATGTTCGGGTGTGGGTACCAAGGCCAGAAAGGTGGGGTCGAAAGCCGCCATGTATTCCTTGAGCATCTCGGGTTTGTCGCGTGCCGGGTCGACGGTGACAAACAGGCCCTGAATACGCGCTCCATCTTTGCCCAGCATTTGCTTGACCTGGGCCATCTCAAGCATCGAGGTCGGACAAACATCCGGGCACTGGGTATAGCCAAAGAACATCATGACAACCTTGCCCTCGAAGTCTTTGAGTTTGCGAGGCTGACCGTTGTGGTCTGTGAGTGCAAAGTCTTTGGCGTAATCGGCACCCGTGATATCAATTGCCGTGAAATGTGGTGCATCGGGTGAGCAGGCAGAAAAAAGTCCTGCGAGACCGAGCAGCGTGGCGCAAGCCGCCATGGATCGAAGCATGTTGCGTTTCGTCATGAAGTCAATCATAAACCGGGTCATCTTGCGCCCCAGTTGTCATAGGTAGTGATCAATCAGCAGCGCGGCAAAAAGAAGGCTCAGATGGATCAATGAAAACCGAAAGGTCTTGCGCGCCAGCAAGTCAGAATAATCTTGCCATAGCCACCAAGCATGCAGTATGAACCCTGCATTCAGCACGATCGCAACCGCCAGGTACAGCCAGGAACTCATGCCATAAACGAAGGGCAACAAGCACGCCGCCAGCAGAATGAAGGTGTAGAGCAGAACCATCAATCGGGTAAATTCGTTGCCGTGGGTCACGGGCAGCATCGGCAAGCCCGATTTGCGGTAGTCCTCCACCCGGTAAAGCGCCAAAGCCCAGAAATGCGGTGGTGTCCACAGGAAAATGATCAAAAACAGAATCAGCGCTTCCGGCCCCACATCGCCTGCCATGGCAGCCCAGCCCAGCACCGGCGGCATGGCCCCGGAGGCGCCACCAATCACGATATTTTGCGGCGTCAGGGGTTTCAGGATCACGGTGTAGATCACGGCGTAGCCAATGAAGGTGGCAAACGTCAGCCACATGGTCAGCGGGTTAATCGCAAAGTAGAGCAGGCTTGACCCGACCGCACACAAGGTGGCTGAAAACACCAGGGTTTGCAAGTCGCCGAGTTCACCCCTGGCGGTGGGACGCCAAGCGGTGCGCTTCATCTTGGCATCGATACTTTTCTCGATAATGCAATTGAAAGCAGCCGCCGCACCGGCCACCAGCCAGATGCCAAGACAGGCGATGGCAGCGACGCCCACTTCGTGCCAGGACGGCACACCGGGCACGGCCAGCACCATGCCAATCAGGGCACAAAAAACGATCAACTGGATCACGCGCGGCTTGGTCAGCGCGTAATACTGGGCAAAGACCGACATCGTGGCAGGCGGGGTCATGGCCGTCATGGCAAGCGCCCGGCTGGAGTGAACGCGGCCTGCCCGAACGGCATCCTGGTGGGCGATTGGGGCACCGTACTGGCAGTCATCCAGGTCAGCACCAGCACCAGCGCGGCGGCTCCGCCGGTATGAAGCAGCGCCGACAGGAGCGGCCAGTCCAGCAGCACATTGCTCAAACCAGTGGCCAATTGTAAACCGACCAGGGCGGCCAACACCCGACTTTGGAAGCGCCACGCAGCCTGGCGATTCAGTTGCCAGGCCAGCAGCCCCAGCAGAATCAGCACCACATAAGCCACCAGCCGATGCACGTAATGGATCGCGGTCAAGGCAGAAAAGTCGATGGGTTCACCTGTTCCGGTCACACCCAGATGACGCCACCACTCAAAACCCTGGCTGAAATTCATCTCGGGCCACCAGCGGTTCTGGCACTGCGGAAAGTCGGTGCAGGCCAGCACAGCGTAGTTGGTGCTAACCCAGCCACCCAGAAAAATCTGCAGGGCCAACAAAGTCAAGCCCAGCGCCACCCAACGGCGTAGCCCGGCCGACATGGCCAGGCGTTGCGTAGCCGCGTCGCTGCGCACCACCTGCACTGCCAACAACGCCAGCAGCACCAGACCGCCAGCCAAATGCAGTGTGACGATGGCGGGGAACAGTTTCATGGTGACCGTCAGCGCGCCAAAGGCTCCCTGCAGGCACACCCAGAACAGGGTAAAAATAGCCCACCAGGGCGACAGTTCGTGCTTGGGCGTTGCCAGCCCGGCGCGCTTGCTTGCACGCCAGCTCAGCCAACTGGTGACCGCCATGGCCACAATCAGTGCGCCAACCGCTGTAGCCAGGTAACGGTGCAGCATCTCGATCCAGGCCTTGACTTGCGTCACTGGCCCGGTGGGCATGGCGGCTTGCTCGGTGGCAATGGCGTGCATTGCCCCCAGCGGCGAACTGTGGCCATAACAACCTGGCCAATCGGGGCAACCCAGACCCGAGTCGCTTAGCCGGGTGAAGGCACCAAAGAGCACCAGGTCAAAGGTCAAAAACAAAACCAATATCGCCAGCGCATGGCGTCTCGCCTGCAGCGTGGGATGGCGTCGCCAGATCCAGGCGAGCGGCAGCACCACCACGCAGGTGACCATCAGCAGCATCTGTGCCAGAGGTGTTAGATCGTACAAAGTAGTCATGGCGAGCTCAGGGCTTATCGACTCGCCCGGGCTTGTCCCAGGACGCCGAAGCGGTCAGCAATCGGCTCAGATCGCGTTTGGCATCGGCCGCATTCTTGACATCCAGATCAGCCGGAAAACGCATCATCCAATTGCCGAAAGGGTCGACGACATAGAGATGATCAGACAACTTATGTCCCTTGCCAGGCGACAACCATTGGGCCAGACCCGCAGCATTCACCCGCAAAACCAGCGCGCTGCTTAGCGCTGGCAACAATTCTTGCGACACCTCTGCCTGGTCGTCCACCAACCAGACCCAGTCAACCCGGTCTTTTTCGCGGCCCATGGTCTCGCGCAGTTGGCGCTGCAAATACAAGTGCTGTTGACACTGTGTGTCACAAGCACCGCCAGCAACGCTAACCAGCAGCCATTGGCCTCTGAGCGAAACGAGCTGGTCCTGCTTGCCATCAAGGCCACGAGCCTGCAACACCGGCACAGCCCGAGGCGGCTCAATCAGTTCGCCGAAGCTCTTGACCCGATCCGGCCTGAAAAAGTAGAAGGTCAAATAGGACGCCACAACCGGCGCAGCACATATCAGCCAGACCAACAACAGCCAGGTACGCCCACGGCGCGTGCGCCCGGGCGGATCACGCAGCGCCTCCTGGGCAGTTGGCACGGTGTTGACAAACATGGTCAACGGTGTATCCCAGCCTTCAGACTGGGTTGCGTCGGAATCGTTTAACAATTTGAAACCAAAGGTAATAAAGAGCGACCAGTCCGCTCAGGGCGAACCACTGAAATGCATATCCGTAATGGGTATCGACACCGGTGTTAGGCTGTGGCCAATTTCTGGCCAACCCGTCGCGCTTATCGCCGGTTTCCTGCACAGACATGGGCACCAGATCTAAACCCAAAGTGTCACCAAAGGTTTTCATATCCAGATTCTGCCTGATGCGCCCGATATCGCCGCCGCCCAAATCGAAATGGCGGGACGGTGGTGGGGATACCATGCCCTCAATCTGAACCACCGCCGACGAACTTGCAACACTGGGTAAAGCTTGACGGTCCACAAAATTGCGGGCCACCCAGCCCCGCTGTATCAAAACCACCTGACCTGTGAGCTCAAGCTTCAAAGGCGTCACCACCACGAAACCAACGCGTCCGTTCATGGTGCGGTTATCCAGAAACACGGTGGCGTCGGGCAACCAGCTGCCCATCAATTTCACGCGCCGATAAAGCAGGTCATGTGTACCAAGCATCGCCAGAAACCCCCCGTTATCCAGGGGTGGTTTTGCCTGGCTTTCAGCGATCGCGTCGCGCATCGCGATTTTCTGAACGGCACGTCCTAGTTGCCATTGGCCCAATGCCAGGCCGAGCACAAATAAAAAAAGCGATAGACAACTCGCCATCCAGAAACGCCCGCGCGCACTCAAGTGATAATCCCGCTCATGAAATACATTGTCATCGTGGCCTTCGTTGGTATTTTGGGCAGCTTGGCCTCGGCGCTCGTCTTCATGATGAAAAAAAGCAGTGGTGACAACAACCGTGCCAAACGCATGGCCCTTTCATTGGCCGTGCGGGTGGGTCTGTCAATTCTGCTGTTCACCAGCATTTTGGTGGCTTGGTGGCTGGGGTTGATAACGCCCACGGGCGTGCCCTGAAGGAAACAAACGCCCGACGGGCAGCACAACAAAGGCACCGTAAAACGGTGCCTTTGTTGTTTTAGCTTACAGCCAATAGACCACGATGTACAGGCCCAACCAGACCACGTCCACAAAATGCCAGTACCAGGCCGCACCTTCAAACCCGAAATGGTGCTCCGAAGTGAATTGTCCCTTTTGCAGACGCAGCGTAATGGACAACAACATCAGCATACCGACAAACACGTGAAAACCGTGAAAACCGGTCAACCTAAAGAAGGTT